>JAKFVJ010000337.1 GCA_021732245.1 Candidatus Obscuribacterales bacterium
GATTCGGCCTTCGTTGTAGTCAACCGCATCCTCACTCCTTACTTGCGTGAAGCTATTGTGCTTCTGGAAGAAGGTGTGGCACCGGCTGACATTGAAAAGGCTATGAAAGATTTCGGCATGCCTATGGGTCCATTAACACTAATGGACGAAGTAGGCTTGGACATAGGTGCCAAAGTTGTTGAAGTCTTGCATGAAGCTTTCGGCGATCGCTTGAAACCGCCGGCTATCCTTGCATCTCTTGCGGGGTTGAAGCTGCTCGGTAAAAAGGGTGGCAAAGGCTTGTATCTCTATGATGCAGCAGGTAAGCGCGGTGAGTTCAATTCTGAAATTCTGGCAGCTGTTAAGGTTAAGCCGGTTAAGAAGGATAAGACCGAAATCCAAAACCGGATGGTGCTCTTGATGCTCAACGAAGCGGTCAAGTGTCTGGAAGAAGGTGTCATTACCGATCCGTCACAACTGGATTTGGCGATGATCTTCGGCACAGGTTTCCCACCATTCCGTGGAGGTATCTTGCGTTACGCTGATCAAACAGGCGTCAAGGTAGTGGCTGATTCACTTGAGCAGCTATCGAAAGTAGCCGGCGAAAATTACAAACCGGCGAAGATGCTTCTAGACAAAGCAGCTAAGGGCGAAAACTTCTACAAGTAGTAAACGCTCTCCAAATAAAAACGAAGAAGCAGGCTCCATCCGGGAACCTGCTTCTTCGTTTGCACTGTTACTCAAATTTGTTGTTCGGTGGAGGTTGACTATGTATGAGTTTTCTATTCTTCAGATACTGGCGTTTACATTTAGCGTTTTGTCTGTCTTTTTTCTCGCTGATTTGGTGGTAGGAAAACTGATGGGCAATAAGAAAATTGCCGAGGCAGCAGTTCCTACTTTTCTTGCCGGTTGTATAGTTATGCTTTGTGCTGCTTCTGGCGCAGCGATGTTTTTTGCAAGCGAGGATCTTAGTTATCCTTATTCGACTTATATTCAAGATGGCACAACCTTGGTTGAAGGTGAGAAGGTAGTTGAAAGACTACCTGACAAATACCAGGAAGCTATCGCCCGGCTGCGCTTCGGACAAAACGCCTATTCCATTCGGGAAGCTTCGGTGAAGAATAAACTGAAGGGCGATGGCATACAGCAAGATCATACTGTGGTCTGGTTGGAACGTCCTGAGGATGGCGGCTTTATGGGATTGAAGAGACGCTTTGTTTTTGTCGGTGTGTCCCACGATGTTCTGGCAAAAGTAGAGCGATCGTTGAAGATCGAGCTTTCCGAGGATCAACTGCGGGAAATGCTGGATCATTTTCCTGGTGAATTGAGAGATCCGGTACTCACCACATTCGCATCGGGCGGATACAAAGTCTACGGACTTGGTCCTGTTACGTATTCGACTTTTGGCAGCGTCTCGGAAGTCTGCGCCATTCAGCTCATCAAGGAAAAGCAGATGCCCACTGATATCGCCAATCAAAGACAGCGTGTAATAGTCGATGAAGTCGACGTGTTTGTCGAAGACCGCACTATTACTGGTGGCTCATTGAATATGCGCCCATAATTCGTCCTTTTAGTTTTAGTTGGAGTGAAAAATGAATAGCAAGTTTTCTTGGCGCAAGCCTTTGCTTGCGCTATCCCTTTTTGCTGCTCTTCTATCAGGATCGTGTCCTTCTTTTGCCGACACGTCCAATGACGATATAGACAGCATTCTCAGTGCTCCGGCAATGCCGGTAGTCAATGTTTTTCAATCGGATGCCATGCAAAACGAAGTATTTGCTCAAGCAAATGCACTTGCGTCAAGAGTGGCAAATATGTACCGCGATGTGCGCTATCAGGCTTATCCTTCGGCTCCGGATGCATCAGACATCAAAGTAATTTGCACGGTCACAGTGCGTGATGCTGATACGGATGAGGTCTTGAGTACGATAAAAACTGCTCCTAGACCGGCGTTTGGCTTGCCTCAGGCAATACCGATGCCGCTTTCACATGTCCCACGCAAGCTTGTTGTGATTACAGGCAAGATTGCCAAAGATGCATTGCCACTGCTGCAAAACCAACAAAACAAAATGGTGGAAGCAATGGTGCAAATCAAGCGCAATGGATTATCGCAATGCACGATTGTTGTATCTGCAGACCACCTGAATGGTGGTGTCTGTACTGGCGTGTCTTTTGTCAGTAAAGATGATGCACTTCCCAATGTTACAGATGTTGGTTACCCAGCGAACTAATCGACATTGTTTACGAACAAATTGTTCGCGGAGGCAAATCCCTATGTTTAAACGATTCCTTACATTTTTGATTTCGCTGTTCCGCAATCAGCGACAGACTGCTCGCACTTTCAATGGCACTGGTCACATGACTGTGGCTAATCTTGCCTACAAGAAATTGAAGCCGGAAACTAAAAAGCGAGTAAGAGAGCTGCTTAAGCTCAATCCGTATTACGATCGCTGGCAGGCGGCCATTCCATCTGATGCCTCGCAAGAAGAACGCGAGCGTCGCACTTTCATGTTTGCCTCGATGTGGGCAGACGACATTAAGCGCGACAAAAACTATGTCTCGGACAAGATCGATGGCGGCGGTCAGCAGGACTTCGCAGCCGAAGTCAGCGACTACAGCGATATGCGTATGCACAAGTACTGGCACTACGTTAACTACCCGTTTTCAAACGACGGAACGCCGTTACCGCCGATAGCCAAGCCGAATTTGGAAACTACGCTGGGTGACATGCGTGCAGTGATTGCATCGGATGCCACGGAAGCGCAGAAATCCTATGCGTTGACTTGGCTTCTGCACTTGGTCGGCGATGCGCACCAGCCTTTGCATGCTGTTGCTCGTATAAGCCAAGACGAAAAAGGTGGTGACCTGGGTGGCAACAAAGTATTTGTCATCGTCAAAGGTCGCAATTCTCGGTTGCACTTTTTCTGGGACGATGTTTTGGGAGTAGAAAGACAAGCTTGGCAAGTAAATCGACTGGCGCGAGAAATCCCGGCAGACGATACGCAAGCGACCGCCAATCTGACAGTCAATGACTGGTTGATGGAAAGCTTTAATGCTTGCCGAGAATTGGTCTATACGGACCCAATTCTCGAAGGCTCCGGTCCTTTCACCATTACTGATGAGTACACCGAGAAGGCAAGGAAATTTATCAAAAAGAGAGTTTCACTTGCAGCCACACGGTTGGCTAATCTATTGAACGCTGAGCTTAAGTAAGCAGGCTAAGGAAAAGAGAAGGGCTCTAGGTCCTTCTCTTTTCGTTACCTCAACTTTTGCTGGAGGAAATAATGAAAAAGGAAATTCGATTCCTAATGTTTTTGGTCTTGGCCGTATTCGTCACCTATGGTCGGTATGTTCAGTACCAATTTGCCATGGGAAAACTCGGCGTTAAGCCGTTGGTTTTGACATTCTCAAAGTCGGGAGACTTGATGGAAATTGCCAATGGCGATGAGAAGAAAGCACCCAAGACTATTCACGTAAAGCAATGGCAAGAAGTGGATTTTGTTCACAATGCGCGCCATGCCGAATTCAAAATTGATCGTGCTGCCGCCAATGACCTTTTCTTGCAGTATCAGGGTACGGAACAACGAGGTGAAGACACCGTTGAAAAATACGAGGCCTTTAACTACGGAACCACATTCTACCTGCACGTAGATGTGGACGCTGACAGTGGGAAACTGCACAAAGCAATTCCCTTTGAGGTAGAACCTGATACACCCTAATTTTTAAAAAGGAGACATCACCATATGTCTGTCTTCAAAACATATTACGTATCGTCCTACAAGTTCAAGTTTAAATGCGTGAAGGGGACGCAAATACTTTCACGTCTGTTGGTTAGAGACAACCGCGTCTATCTGACCATGTTAGAGCCGGAAGGCGTCACCGAAAAAGAATATCGCTACTTCAACATCATTGGAGATGGCGACAAACTGCCTGAAGGTGTAGACGCCAAGGTTATCGATTCTTACGTCGGTCCCAACGGCTATTTCAATTTGCTTTATGAGTACACGCCAAAATCGGTGCAACGCAAGCGCCGAAAACAACAAGAGGAAAACTAGCTATGGAAAATTCAAGACATCCCCGGTCCCTGCTTCCGGTGTTATTTGTGATGGCTATCGGAACCCTGACAGTCTCAGGGATTACGATGGCTGTGACGGGAAGCGGTGGATATTATCTTCGTGCCGAATCGAGTCAGCTTGACCCCAATGTTAGTGAACTAGCCACTCAGATACCGCAGAAGCAAGATTACAATCGCCCGTCATCATTAAGGCTGCAAGACCTACCAACTAGCGACCCAGTTGTGCGTAAGCAAGCTGCAGAATTGGCAAAAGATTGGATACGCACTTTCTACACCAGAATGAACAACTATACACACGATTTTTGTTTTGTCTTGGTTGATAAAGAGAAGTATTCGATTAACGCCGTGACATTGGCAATCAGAGCCTTTCAAGCAAATGGCTACAAGGTGAAGTTGTCCGATTCCGGCTTCTATTACATTGTCGAAATAGCAGAATAATAGCGTTAAGCGCTTTGTCATCACAACATAACACGCTATGTGGCGTTGGTTTCCCACCCGGCGAGGACGGATTCTGGCGCGCACGTAGTGTTGATGGCAAGCAATGTATCACAACAAGACAAACCGGCGAGGTTTGTCGCAATTGAGGAACATCATCATGAGTAAAGATCCAGTCTTTGACAAAAAAATGGAAGAGTTTCGCGTAGATGATTGCACGAAACTCTGGATAGAGCTTGGGCTCAGTCAAGTATATAGAATGGTGCAGGAGGGAAAGCAACAGCTCAATGCCGGCAAATTTTATAGTGACGCGCATCTTAAGAGTCTTTGGAAGGACTTTTTGGCGGCGGCGATAGCATCACAAAAGAATGAAAACCTTCATGGCGAAGGCAGTCCATTGCACTTATATCTTCTTGAAAAACGCGTCGGAAGTCTGGCTGCCGTCAACAAAGAAGGACACAACAGTCGCTCTGCCATAGAAGCTCAATCAGAATGGCTCAATGCCCGCGAATTGGCGACCATGAATCAGATGAGGGACCAAATGTCCTATTATCTCCAGTTTGGCAACAGTGAACATTGGTTGAACAATTCTCCCTTTAAGGCTGTAGCAATGCTTAAAGAAGGGCTGAATATTTATGACTATCTTAGTCAAAAACATCCAGCCTATCAAAGAGGCTTGCGTTTCTTTCGGGCTAACGACGTGCACGGTCCTTTGTTGGCAATCAACAACGTCATTGACCAGGCAGAAAAGGCTTTTAAGAACAAAGACCGTTACCCGTGGGTACTGGACAGGCTAAGCGATAACTTGCAGCCAGTGAAAGATGCAGTCAAAATAGCTTTACGTATACTGACCGCCGATCTGGAAAGAATTGCAGACAAAGAGCGATTCATAAAGGCAGAGCGCTTGTACGCAGCGGCACGTTGCGCTGAAATGCTCGGTGACAATTCTCCGGCATCATATGAACGCATTTGCTCCTTCACTAGGACTGGATTGCAGCAAATTGATGATGCGCAGTCTATAAACATTCTGCCGAATCTAATTTCCTTCCTGAGGACTCAACTGCTTTTTCTACAAGGAAAAGTACAGATTGACCATGGTTTTATGCAGGGAGGAATCTCCAATCTTGAGGAGTGTAAAACTTTGTCACTTCAACTGATGAATTTCGCTTGGGGTGACAACGGTAAACCGTATCTTGAGCGTTTGAAGTCAATGACCGAAGTTCAAATCAACATCTACCTTGATCGCGCTAACGAGGAATTGGCTAAGCGCCAAGAAAACTCAAAATCGTAATTCCCTCCACAGACACAGCAGTGAACATTGCTGTATTCATTGTATGCAAAACTGTAGAGTAAAACGCACGCTACTTTGCAAGTAGATGGACTTAGTAAAGCGGCTCGTCGTCTGGGTTGTATTCCCTGACGCGATGCCGCTCTACGATCCATAATTTGCCGACTATCGATGATTGGTCCAGGATTCGGATAAGATTTGCCAGTGCTGTAAGCAAATCTATTCGGCTTGCTTTGCTCGGCAGACGTAAAACGGCAACTCCTGAGTGTTTGTCCGGACTGTAGAGTAGTGGATTGCTGAATCCCAAATCTAGTGTGACAAGACAGCGCCCTTCTTTGGTACACACAGCAATGAGGCTGTCGTCGGAAGAACCGCACATGTTTTGATCGGCAACTGTTAGAACTTCGTGTCCTGCCGCTTCAAGCATTTCTTTCCCGCGCTTGCCGATGTTTTCATCAAGTTTGATTTTCAATTGAAAATACCTAACTTGGCAGATCTACGTAGCGCTCACGAGTCATTTCGGCACCATATGCTATACACGCTAAAATGTCATCTCCTGTGATGCCGGGGTGTTCCTCAATAATTTGCTGTGTCGACATTCCACTTGCAAGAAAATCAAGAATAAGGGATACCCATATGCGATGTCCTTTTATACAAGGTTTGCCAAAGCATATGTTTGGATCGATTGAAATTCTCGAAAGGAGTTCGTCTTTGCTTGTCATTTTCTGTCTGTCCAAGTGAGTAAGGCTAATTGCAGCATAGCGCGTGTCTATTTTTTTGTACAGATTACACTAAGGAGTATAGTATGACCTCGAAAAAATTTTGCCATTAAAGAGTATGGCAAAATGAAAAAATTGGCGGGGGAAGTGGGACTCGAACCCATCCAGGTATCCTGTGGCCTTCCGCCTCTCCATACAACTTCAGAAGTGCCAAGTGCTCGACGCCTCGTAGGGGCGCATTGCATGCGCCCGTAAAAGGTAACAAGAACTAGACACAACTGAAGAAACAGCAGTGCTGTTATGAAAATTGCGAAGAGGGTGGGAATTGAACCCACTTAGGCCTGCCATCCCCCCGTGATTGAGGACGCATGTTGTTTATTGCCTTACCTAATTAGTGGTTGCAAGTAGCTCGAATTCAACTAATTCGTTGCTATCAATATTTGATAGCTTTTTGGATTGGTTGATGGCTGTATTGCTGGCTGGGTATAGGTTTTAGCTCTTGAAAAATAATAAACAAATGATTAACAACACCGTAGACAAAATGCCTGGGCAAAGGCAATATTGAAAGCCCGCAATTAATGCTTGCAAGCAATCTTCAATTAGCGGGGCTCTGCTATCCTGACAGGAGCAACGAAAGGAACTATATGCACGTCAGAGACTTCTTGATGATTCCTGGACCAACTCCTGTGCCGGATGCTGTCTTGGAAGCATGTGCGCGACATCCAATTGGTCACCGTACTAAAGAAATGTCCGAAGCACTGAAGTCGGTGGTGGCCGATCTCAAGTGGCTGGGTGATACCAAAAGTGATGTTCTTGTTCTTACCAGTTCAGGAACAGGCGCAATGGACGCTGCTATTGCCAATACGATCAACCCAGGAGACAAGGTGCTTAGTCTTGTCTGTGGGGTGTTTGGTAACCGCTGGGCGAAAATTGCCGAAGCTTATGGCGCTGCTGTTGAAAGAATTACTGTTGAGCCGGGTCAATGTATCGATCCGGAAGTCGTGCGTACTAAGTTGAAAGAAAACAAGGACAAGCCATTTAAGGCGGTTACCATTACGCACAACGAAACATCGACTGGTGTGATGAATGATTTGAAGACGATTGCTGCTTTGTGCAAGGAGCACGGCGCGCTTTCAATTGTTGATGCAGTGACAAGCTTTGGCGCTGTTGCAATTCCAATGGATGATTGGGGAATTGATGTTCTCATTACAGGCAGCCAGAAGGCTTTGATGTTGCCACCGGGAATGGCGTTCATTTTCATGGGCGAGCGCGCCTGGCAGGCAAGTAAGGACTGCCGC
>JAKFVJ010000484.1 GCA_021732245.1 Candidatus Obscuribacterales bacterium
GTGCAATTCAATGATATGCCTTGGGTCTACAATCCATCTACAGGTTTTGTAGTTGCTGCCAATCAAAAGATGCTCGCCAGTCGCGCAGTACTCTTAGGCAATCAGTCATTACCGCCATATCGCGCTAATCGCGTTGACGCGCTTTTAAATTACTACCAAAAGCTCGCGCGCAAGATTGGTTTGCCTGATATGAATCAAATGCAGGCTGACGCCGATGCGCCGCTTGCTCAATTGGTAAGACAGCGTGTGGCTGAAGCTTATGACGAAACAAAAGTAATTGATCAATACGCTGTCAAAGCATTAGATGTTTTGAGCAGTTGGGATGGACAGTTAAACCAATCAAGTTCAGCCGCTGCTATTTACGAGTCATTCCTTTATACGACAGCTAAGCGTCTCATTGAGCCGAAGCTGGGAGCAAAGTTGACAGTTGAGTACTTGAATCGCTGGCCTCTCTGGATTGGATTTGTTGAGCGTTTCTTGAAAGACAAAGACACTTTGTACTTGCCTCCGGATGAGCGCACTTTCAATACTTTCTTGGTTACAACTTTCTCGCAGTCGTTAACTGATTTGAGATTGGCGTTGCGTACGGATGACCCGACTAAGTTTCATTGGCAGGATGTGCATAAACTCAAGTTTGAGCCGGTATTGGGCAAGGGCATGCAATTTATGGCGCCGGCACTAGACTTTGCATTCAGCGCTGGAATTCCGGGAGTAGCAGGCGATAGCAACTCACTCAATTCTTTTGATGTTGAACTTGCCTCGACGAAAAACAATTTCGACACCCGCTTCAATTCTTCAACTGGTCCGACAATGCGCATGCTCATCGATATGTCAGACAATGATAAGTTCTATCAGTCGATTAGTTTGGGACAATCCGGACAGATGTGTTCTGCCAACATGCGCGATCAACTAAACCCTTGGTTGCGAGTGGACCCCCTTCCGGTTGCTTTCTCTTCTGCGCAGGCTGAGAAGCAGGGGCAGCACAAGATTATTATTGTAAATCACTTAGAGCCGGTGCAACACTGAAAGGTGACATCATGCCGAAGGTTTTAATCGCGGACGAAATAAGCAAAGAAGGAATCGAAATCCTTAAGACAGATCTTGAGGTCAATTACCAGCCGGACATCAGTGCTGAGGAGTTGATCAAGTCGATTCACGATTACGATGCCTTGCTTGTGCGCAGTCGCACGAAAGTTACCAGGGACGTTTTGCAGCAAGGCAAGAATTTAAAAGTAGTTGGACGTGCAGGCGTTGGTGTCGACAACATCGATCTCGAATCAGCGACTGAAGCCGGAGTGCTTGTAATTAATTCACCGGAAGGCAATACGGCAAGTGCAGCCGAGCACACGCTGGCGATTATGCTTTCGCTGGCAAGACAAATTCCTTCTGCTGATTCATCTGTTAAATCAGGCAAGTGGGAACGCAGCAGTTTCATGGGCTCGGAGTTGTTCAATAAGACTCTAGGTTTAATAGGTCTGGGTAAAGTGGGCGGCAGAGTTGCCCAGTACGCGCTTTCACTTGGTATGAAAGTGCTTGTGCATGACCCTCTTATAAGTCCTGAAAAAGCTGAAGAGCTTCATTTGCATAAAGCGACTCTGGATGAAATCTGGAGTAAAGCTGACTTCATCACGATTCATACGCCTAAAACAAGAGAAACGACTAATTTAATCAACAAAGAAGTCATCTCTAAATTGAAACCAGGCGTGAAGATCGTCAATACATCTCGTGGCGGCATTATCGATGAAGCTGCTTTGGCTGAAGCAATAAAGTCAGGGCATGTTTCCGGCGCTGCATTGGATGTTTATGATCAAGAACCACCGGGTGCTGATTTCCAATTGACGAAATTAGGCAATCAGGTTGTTTTGACGCCGCATCTCGGCGCATCAACCGTCGAAGCGCAGCACAATGTGGCAATTGATTTAGCCGAGCAATTGCGTGACTATCTTTTGACAGGCATGGCTAGAAGTCCTGTTAACTTACCGTTTATGCGTCCTGAACTTCTCAAAGGCCTTGGACGTTTTCTCTGGTTGGCAGAAGCCATGGGAGCAATTGCAGCTCAGCTTAATCGCGGCACAATTTCCAAAATTGAAATTGCTGTTGCCGGTAGTTTGGCTACTCGCGATACGCAGCCATTAACAGTAGCTGCGCTCAAAGGGGTGTTTACTCATCAAGTTGAAGGTGTTACTTATGTCAACGCTCAATTGATAGCCAAGAATCACGGCATTCAAGTTGCAGTATCGATGCACGAAGCACGTCAATTTCCTGATGAGTTGACTGTCATTGTCTCTTCGAATGGCAATAAGTCCACTGTCACCGGCACAGTGATGGCTCACGGTGAACCAGTGATTACAGCAATCAACGATTATCCAATTAGTTTGACGCCGGCTCGCTATATGTTATTTACGAGCCACCGAGATCAGCCAGGTATGGTTGCCAAAGTCGCCGGTATCCTGGGCGAAAACTCAATCAACATCAGCACAATGGCTGTTGCCAGACGCGGTGTAAGAGACGAGGCGGTAATGGTAATGACATTGGATGATCCTCTGGATAGCCCATTGATCAACAAATTTACTGCGGTGACCGGCATCAACAAAGCTTGTTTTGTTTCCCTGCATCACTTGAAGTAAGACGATGAGAGCCCAGGCAACAGCAGCAATTCTTTCGTTGTCACTTTTGCTTCCGTGTGCGATTCCTGCCTTGGCCAATCCGTTTGAGCAATCACAGCAAGGGTTAACCTTGCCTTCAATTGATTACAGGAAAAAAGAAGCTGTCGCAGCTGAACTGTTTCCAACTTCCAACATTATTGTCTCGAGCCCGCCATCGATACCGCTCAATGGATTGAAATTAGCTGGATTGCCGCCGAATGCGCTTAATGATCTAGGCTTCAACTATTTTGTTGTGACGACCACTGATTATCCTGATATGACCCAGCTCTATCGGGAAAATAAGCTACGTGGAAAAGGCAATCTGGTAACGGTTGATTCAATTCTGCATCCGTACATTGCTTTCCGTAATCGCATCATCGCTGATGCTATTGAAAATCATATAAATGCCGATCTCAGTCTTCTTTTGCGTTCAATGCTTGAGGTGTCTCTGGCGGATCTGCGCGATTGCGAAGACATGGATGTACGAACTGACATTGAGCACAACATTGCTTATATCGTTGTGGCATTGCGTTTAATAGATCCGCAATATCAAACCATTTTGACTCCGGACATATCTGCTCTTGTTGATGCTGACTTGAAAAATATTGCTGCGGGTAAAAGAGCGCGTTCGGCAATTCTTGAGCGCAATCAAAACTTTGCTTCTTTCAATCCTTTGGGTTGGTACGCGAGTTCGCCGAAATTGACCGGCTTCTATCAGGCTTTCACTTGGCTGACGGTAATGAATATGCCATTGTCGGATGTCACTATTGATGAAAACGGTTCGGCAACAAATCAATTCAGACAGTCTGTATTACTTTTCCGTAGTTTGGATCTAGCTAAGTGCAATGGTCAACCGGCTTTCACGCTCTGGACCAAAATAAATACTGCTCTGGCTTCTGTTGGCGTTGTGGCACTGGTGCAGACAGAGCAAATACTATCGCCTGTTGAATACAAGACGGTCTTTGCGTCACTGCCTGCGGACTTGAGCGTAACGCTCAAGGGATTGGCTGAGCCTTTTTTTCGAACTAAGCTTATGCTTACCATTCGCAATCGCAAGCCGATGAATTTGTCGACGACGTCTATTTTTGATTTGCAAGACAATCGCTCGTCCGGTGTCAACGGCGCCGTGTTCCAGCTCTTGCCGCCAATGAATCAACCGGAAATACGTTGGATGAGAAGTATTCTTAGATACTACCCATCTGAACCAACTCAAGCTCATTCGATTTGGCCGTTAGGCTTGTTTGTTTTGCACGCACGCGGGGCTGCTCAAGCAGACAATATTCTGGCGAATTACGCGTGGAAGCTTGATCCGGTAATCAATAAATTATTGCCTGTTTTAGATCAAATGACAGGCAGGCGCGAACTTATGAACACGCCAACAGATAACAAACTCTGGAGATTGCTGTCTGATTATTTCCAACCGCTGCCTGAAGGTACGCAATCGGCTCTTCGAACCGAACAATGGTTGAATCGTAAATTGGAAGGCGCACTAACTGCCTGGCTAAGTGCCAATACGGCAATTGCACCTAAAGTATTTGTCAAAAAACCAGCACCTGCTGCGCCGCCACCACCCGCTCCCGGTACTGATGCAGCTACGCAAGGAGCAACCAGAGCCTTCGACAACTATCTTGAGCCGTCGACAGAATCATACAGACGCATTGTAGAAGACGCGCAACAATTGCTCGCCTCTCTAAATCAATTTGGATATTTTCCAGAGAAACAACGCCTACGTTTAGCCGACTTTGCGCGCTTAGCAGATCGCATGCGCAAAATATCCGAGTACGAAGTACGCGGAACACCACTACCATTTGCGGACATGCAATTGCTTGCCAACATCGACATGGTGCTTGATCAAGTAGCTCAACCTCCGGCCGCTGTTCTACCTGTTGCTCACACAGAGACCAAAGCAGGGCAACAAATCGGCATAAACCTATGCCTGGGCCGTCCCGCGCTCGTCTACATGATCTTCCAACAAACAAGCAAAATCCGCCTCCTACGCGGCGGCGTCTACACTTACTACGAAGAACCCGGCGCCCCCATGTCGCTGGCAACATGGCACACCCGCTTAAACACCGCCTCGGTTAAGCCCCCAGTCTGGGCCGAGTCATACGACGTAGTGATGTCGGCGAAGAGATAATCGCGGCGCGAAAATGTAGGGGCGCATTGCATGCGCCCGTTTTTGTATTGATATTTTGATCCCATCATCTTTGTCATTCTGAACGGAGCCACGCAGTGGCGCAGTGAAGAATCTGCCGCGTGTGTAGTTAGTTCTGGTTAGAAAACTCGAACATGTCTAGCTTCGGTAGATTCTTCGCTTCACTCAGAATGACAAAAGCAGCTTACCACCTACTCCGCATTCATCTGCTTACTCGCAGCTTGTATCTGCGGATCCCCCGGTGCGAGTTTCAGCGCTTCACCAATTGCCTTCTTCGCTCCATCTTTATCCTGGTCGTAGAACATCGCCAGCGCCATGCCGTAGTGCGCGTTGGCATCGTTGGGATCCATCGTCAACGCCTTCTTAAAAGTATCCACCGCTTTCTCGTATTGTGCATTCGCCGCCTGCGCTTGTCCTAATCCCACCCAGCCCGGCTCAAAATCCGGTGCTTGCGCAACAATTGCTTCAAATGCTTCCATCGACTCGCGATCCTTCGACGCGGCAGCTTGTGCAAACTGCGCAGCGAGCTCCGGCGTTATCTTCGCTGTCTGCGTAAATTGTAAGTCAGCCAATTCAGAATGCATGCGACGTGGCTTCCCATTTACTGAACCTAGTTTTACTTCCGGAAATACACGCGAATCACCAGCCGGTATTGCCTGCTCCAGTGTTACCTTGCCACTTCCTAAGTTGTTACCGTCGGCAGCAGAAATGTCGTAGGAAATGATTACATTGGTAATCGGAAATGGATTGAGATTATTGATCTCAATGTCAGCAAAAGCATTGCCGTCCTTATCCTTCGGTTTCATTATGCTTACCGAAACATTTTGCATTGCCGAGGATTTATCTAGATTGATAAACCACATAACCCCTAAGTAAAGACAATAGATAGCCAAACAACCGACTAACCCCGTTACGATTTTGATCGGCCATTGTGAGCCCGAACTAGACTTTGCCGTCTTCGTATAAAAGTCGGTATGAATGTGCACTTCTTCCGGTGCTTTATCCTTGTCTTCGAATTCAGAGTCTTGCATTTTCTCCCCTTCTATTCGGCCATCTCAATTGTAAGTCCATCGTCACTTGGAGTCGGTGTCTCATCCTGGACAACGGGTTTTTTCGTTTTACTACTTGTTGGCTTGCCCTTGCCTGCACCACCCGGTCTGGCAAATAACGGTCCTTCCGGAATCTCTGCAGCTTGTGCTGCCGGCACAACTGTTTTTGGTGCCGGCTTCTTCGCTGTGGGTTGTTGAACCGGTAACGGTGCTGTCTGTCTTATCTGATGCGCTGGAGCCGTCGGATAAGTAAGCATAAAGCGACCCGGTCTATTGATGGATTCAAGTCTCAAAATGCCGTCGGGATCTTGATAGTACTGTTGCAGGATGAGGAAATAACTCCAGCCAGCCGACGCTAACTTCTGCGCACCGTGTTGACTCAAGCCACGTGATCCATTACCTGGTCCACGATATTCAAAAACCCAATTATCACCTTGTTGATTTACATCAAGAATTCCCGCTGTCGTAAATCCGAGACGTTGCGCCAGCGCAATGCCGCTTACTTCAGTGTTTTTCTTCTGACCTAATATTTGAAGGTGCGTTGCGTTTCCATAGATGTCCCATTTCTTGACGGTGACACCAACAATATTCGGCACGCCAACCATTTTTTCCAAAGTTGCTGACGGTACAGACGTCGAGCGCACGTTGAGATTCTCTTCTCTGGTATCACCAACTGTTGCTCGATAGAAACCTGGCTTTACTCGATTACTGTCTTTCAGGACTTGTCCAATTGTTCCTAACACGGCTTGTCTTGCTGAGAGTGCTTCTTTTGCCAGACCCTTGTAAGCTTGATCGCGCACGTCAGGTACGACATCAAATCCTTCCGAGCGACGCCATTTACTTCCTGAACCCATATGCGCTACCGCATAACTACGTGCCGCAACTGCTTGCGCCTTCAAAGCTTCCAAGTGCCAGTTGGCAGGCATCTCTGATGGAACCACTCCAAACAAATAGCTTTCCAGATCAAGAACATTCACACCAGTGAAGACATTTCCGTAATTGATAATTTCCAAGCTGCCGCGATACCAACGGTTGGCTGTCCAGAAGTAGTATTCGCCTGCGGTATCAGCTGATGCAATTACCGACCGCTTATCAACCGGCAAGGAAAACGATGGACCGCCGGACATATCAACAATTTGCCCACCACTTATTAGGTAAGCCTGCCTTGGTTTAAGAGCAAAAGCTGGTCTGCCATCTACAAATACCGCGCCTGGATTCCAGATGGCAAAGTAAGCACTTGGCACGCGGACTAGTATCCCAACCGCAATTGGATGCGGCATTGGGCGCGGATAAGGTCCAAATGGTACAAATAATCTTGAGGAATCCTGCGTTTTGGGAGCAACTTTTGAAACAGTTTTAGCCGCGGATGCCGGCATGGCAGCTAGCACGACGATCAGAAGATATAAAAACGTCTTGCGCATAGTAATTAAAGTTACCTGGCTTCCCATAACGCCTTTCTTAAGTCGATAATACTATGAAGTCGGTTCCGTGGCGGTACTTGAGAGCGTATGAAAACGATACTTATTGTTGATGACGAGCAGGCAATTGCCAGTTCCATTCAATATGTGTTGAGCCAAGAGGGTTTCAATACAATGCTGGCCCATGATGGGCGCCAGGCTTTAGACCTTATCGGCAGCTCTAAACCGGACCTAATTATCTTAGACCTGATGATGCCGTCCATGGATGGCTATGAAGTTTGTCGCCGTGTGCGTGCTTTTGATCAAAAAACACCTATCTTGATGCTGACGGCTCGAACCTCGGAAATTGATGCCGTTGTTGGACTTGAATTGGGAGCCAATGACTACATTGCCAAGCCTGTGCGCCTGCGTGAGCTTGTTGCTCGAGTCAAAGCCAACTTGCGCGATTCGGATTTTGGCAAAGAGGTTGTAAGAAGTGCCAACCGTTCGATAAACATGGGCGATCTATTTAT
>JAKFVJ010000254.1 GCA_021732245.1 Candidatus Obscuribacterales bacterium
GGACAAGGAAGCCATGGCAACGGTAATGGCAAAGTATAAAACCGGCTTAGTAATAAACGCCAATGACGGAACCAGAATTAGGAGAAAAATGCCGATCGGCATAGAAAACATATGAAACACGTACAAGCCATAACTTATTTTCCCTAAGTAGGCGATTGGTCTAAAGGAAAACGTATTCAGCAATAAGGCATTATTTGTTCTCCACAGGCCAAATACGACAAGAGCCATTGCGAATCCACAAACTGTTTCATCTAAGCCAAATAGATGCTGCTGGTTAAGTTCCAAAGGAATCCAGGCAAGTATTAATGCAAGACCCAGCATAAAACACCTGGAGCCGCTCCAGTTTTTTGTATTAGCTTGAAGTTCTAACAATCCTGCCAAACATCCCCAGAAAAGGTATTGTCCTCGGACTGGTAAAAGCAATTCATAGAGCGTATTTGGAGCAACTGCCTGAAAAATCAGCTTGGCGATAATGGTGAGAAGAATCATAGTCGTCAAAAAGCGCAAGCGCATAAGAGACGGAACTAGAAGGATTAGTGGCGCGTACGAAAGATAGAACTGTTCTTCGACGCAAAGACTCCAAAAATGGTTGACCAAACTGGTTGATTGTCCTAGCAAATAAATTTTGATATTCCAGAGATAGGTAAACAACCAGAGTGGATAGGGTAATAGCCCAATAGCCAGCAAAACCAAGAGAACAAAATAGTAAAGCGGAAAGATCCTCAAACTGCGCCGTATATAAAAGACTTTCAGGTCATGCTTTATAGAACCAGTTTCTCCTTTAAGCAAGAGACGGGTTATGAGAAAGCCGCTTAAGACAAAAAATAGATTGACTCCGACAGAACCTGTTAGCTGAATGCCGATAAAGTGCTGCGCAAAGACCAGAAAGAAGGCTAAAAATCTTAATCCGTCTAATTGCTGTCTGTGCATGGGCAAATATTAGCATGCAGTACTGTTAACTTTGCATTTTTTGGAAACTTCTGTCCCTTTTCTGCCATCTAGACCCAACGGATAGTTATCTGGTTTGCGTTTATGTTGGGACAATACAAGAAAAAGCGAAATTTCAAACAAACGCCCGAGCCCAAGGGACAGATTAACAGTTCCAAAGACAGGCTTGCTTTCGTAGTGCAGAAGCACGCCGCCAGTCACCTGCACTATGACTTCCGACTGGAAGCAAAAGGCGTTCTTTTATCCTGGGCCGTACCAAAAGGACCTTCCATTGATCCCGAAGTTAAAAGACTGGCAATCATGGTTGAAGATCACCCGTTCGACTATAAGGACTTCGAAGGCATTATCCCAAAAGGGCAATACGGTGCCGGCGAAGTAATTGTCTGGGACAACGGCATCTATCTTCCGGCAGACGCGGTAAGCGGCGACATTACAACCAAAGAAGCAGAGAAGCTAATTGCATCAGGAATTAGAAAAGGCAAGTTGACTTTTGTGCTGCTGGGCAAAAAACTCAAAGGCGAGTGGACCTTGATAAAAACAGGCAAGGATGAGAACCAGTGGCTTCTTATTAAGCACAAGGATAAATATGCCGGCACAAAAGACATTACTCACATGAATAAGTCAGTGATTTCAAAAAGGACAGTAGAAAGTTTAAAAGCAAAAACCAAGAAAGGAGGTCGCAATGAAAAAGGTCATTAGTCCAATGCTTGCAGCGACAGCCCTAGCTCCTTTTACAAGACCGGGCTGGATATATGAACCAAAATTTGATGGCATTCGTGCACTAGCGAAAATTGAAAACGGAACGGTAAAAATAACTTCGCGCAATGGGCTCGACTTAACTCATCGTTTTCCAGATCTTGTGAGCGATCTTACAGGAAACAAAAACATGATTATCGATGGAGAAATAGTTGCTTTAGATAGTGAAGGCAAACCGAGTTTTCAACTCTTGCAACAACAAAATACACGTACGCAACAACGCTCCAAGAAAGTCAAGCGCACTATCGTCTATTACGTGTTCGACATGCTTTTCGACGGTGCTGATATTACTGAAAAACCACTGTCCGAGCGTAAAAGGCGTTTGACTTCCAAACTCAAGCAGACCGATTCTGTAAGGTTAGTCAAGGAAATCCCAACAACAGGCGAAGCGGCATTTCAAAGCTGCTTGAAGCACGGGCTGGAAGGCATTATTGCTAAACAAAAATACAGCATGTATCAAATGGGTAAACGTTCCAGCAATTGGGTGAAAATCAAAGGCAATCACACAGCCGAATTCGCCATCGGTGGCTATACTGACGGCACCGGCAGTCGCGCATCTACTTTCGGATCCTTACTGCTTGGTTATTATGACCGCAAAGGAGAATTTCAATATGCGGGCGGAGTGGGCACAGGCTTTGATGATGCGACCTTGAATATCCTCACCAAATGCATGAAATCGTTAAAGTCCAACGAAAACCCATTCAATATTGTTATTAAGGGCAAAGGAAAACCACATTGGGTTATTCCGCACTTAGTCGCCGAAATACAATTCGCCGAAATGACTCAAGATGGCATCCTGCGTTTGCCTGTTTTCCTCCGCCTAAGAGATGATATTACTGCCGAAGAAGCTGGTCCTCGAACCGTCGTGTCACCTCCATCCAGAAGAAGAGATCGCAGAGAATTCGAGGCAATGATGAGCCATGCCACATAAGATTACGGACGACCTCATGTCCATAAGGAACAACGGCAAATTGTCTATTAATGGACATGAATTGGAAGTCTCCAATCTCAATAAAATACTTTGGCCGGCAACGAACAAAAAAGGTATTACGAAACGTGATTATTTGCTTTACCTAATGAGCATTGCACCGGTGCTTCTACCCCACTTAAGAAATCGACCAATTACGCTTGTACGCTATCCAAATGGTCTAGGTGGACAAAAGTTTTTTCAAAAACACTGGGACCATGCACTGCCTGAATTTGTCGAGACAGTACGATACTTCTCAACTAGTAATGATGAAGATCAGGATTACTTGCTTTGCAATAATCTTGCCACCTTGTTATGGCTAGGGCAGGTTGCCGATCTTGAATTGCACACGGTACACTCGCGAATTATAACCAGTCCGGATGCACGCGGTCTCTCGCGCAAATTTACCGGCTCAGAAAAGGCAATAGAATCCTCTGTATTAAACTATCCAGACTTCATCGTGCTTGACTTAGATCCGTATATTTATAGCGGCAAAGAAGCTAAAGGAGAGGAGCCCCAGCTTAACCTCAGGGCGTTCAAACGAACCTGTCGTGCCGCACATTCACTCAAGAACATTCTGGATGGGCTGGGGATGAGAGCCTTTATCAAAACAACCGGTAAGACAGGACTGCACATCTATATTCCAATCGTGCGGAATGTGGATTATGACGATGTGCGAATGTTCGCTGAGACTTTGGGAAGATATTTGATGCAAGAGCATCCAACGACAATTAGCATGGAATGGGCTACAAAAAAACGTACAGGGAAGATCTTTTTTGATCACAACATGAACGCAAGAGGTAAAACTTTGGCTTCCATCTACTCACCGCGCGCTGTCGAAAATGCGGTTGTGTCAACACCAATTAGCTGGGATGAAATTGACTCCATTTATCCGACTAATTTTACTATTAAAAACATTCCCGAGCGTATTGCAAAATTTGGTGATCTTTGGGCCGACATACTACTAAGCAAGACTGATCTCCATGCGGTTCTCTCAGCAGAACCTAAACGTTCTAACAGTTCCAGGTGGATTTAGTCCCATTGCAATTCAACTTGCTCTCCTGGAACGTGTTGAGGTACGCTTACGACCCGTCTTGCTTTTTGCCGAACCTTTCACGTCCTTGATACTAGCGCGCAAAGCGTCCATCAAGTCGACCACTTTCTCCTTCTTGGCACGCTTAGGCATCTTAATTGCCTGTCCTTCAATTTTTGCTTCAATAAGCTCGTGCAGAGCTGTCTCATAGTGGTCTTCGAATTTGTCCGGATCAAAAGCCCCAGTCATGGCATCGATGAGATCAGCAGCCATGGCTTGTTCCTGCCTACTGAGTTTTGCTTCAGGCACTGATGCTTCTAAATCTATGCGTATCTCGTTTGGATAAAGCAGCGTTGTAACAATCAACTTATCGCCTAATGGACGGAGCAAACATGGTCTTTCTCGGGTTCTAATTGTAAGACTGCCGATACCATAGACGGCTTTGTCACTTAGTGCCTTCATAAACAAAGCAAATGGCTTATTCGCACTTTTGTCAGCTTCCAGATAATAAGTCTTATCGAAATAGATAGGGTCAATTTCTGAATTGTCGACAAACTCGCTAACTTCAATGGAGTTCTTACTAGGCAGAGGCAGTTTTTCCATGTCTTCACTAGTTAGGACAACATACTCGCCCTTTGTATATTCAAATCCTTTTTCCAACTCGTCCCAGTCAACTTGTCTCTCACAAGTAGGGCACCATCTTTGTTCTTTTATCCTAGACTGGCACTCTTTGTGCAGCAGGTGAAAAGACACCCGAGAACTCTCTGTTGCTGAGTATAACTTTACCGGGATGCTCACAAGGCCAAATGTTATGAGTCCGCTCCAAATAGATTTTGGCATGGCACTTGCCTATCTCTAACTAATCTTTCTATCTATCTTTCTATCTTCTGAAAGTGCGTCCGTAATGTCATAAACTTTACACGTTGGTTTATTACTATGATCATCAATAAAATGAATGAACTCTTTGAACTGCACCTTTAGCATACGCCGTATATCTGCCGATAATAACTCGACCGAGACATCGCACTCACATTCTCTCAATGTAGCTACGATATTCATGGTTTCCTCCTATCCTTGCTTTCCGTACGTTCTTCCCTGTTCGGTTATAAAGACTCAAAACGGTAGGTCTTGGTTCCGCGCAAACCGGCACCATACAAAAGACTCAGAAGAGCACTCCCAAGCCACTTCCAGAACATTAAGACGAAGCTATTGCTATTAAGATAGGCTTAAATGATGGAACTTTGAGCAATTTGAATCGATCTGCATATCCATAGTGATACAAAAATCAATTACGGCAGGAGGTAATAATCTTGACCATATTTGAACTATTCAAACTTCCTTTAGAAGAACTAAAAGCCAAATTACATCGTAATTTCGCTGCAGAAACTGAAGAACCCGGTATCAGATTCAAGCTGGCGAAAAAGCGTCTAGCATCCAGCCCTAACGCCCACCCTAGAACTCTGGGCAAGCTGGCAAAGAAAGAGCCACCGGAAATTCTTGAGCGAATCGCTGAAAACTCGCAGTCCAAGCCAAGAACCCTTGAGGAGTTGGCTGAACACGAAGAAGCTGATGTTCGCGCCGCTGTTACGGAAAACACCAATACACCGGAAGAGACAATCCAGACGTTGGCTCATGATGCCAATCCTGATGTGCGTTTCAGGCTAGCTGAAAACAGCAATACAAGCATTGCTGTTCTTCAAGAACTAGCTAGCGACGAGAATCCGTACGTTAGCGCACGAGCCAAGGAAACACTGAGGAATTTGCGTAAAGCAAGTTAGTTGTAAATTCGCATTTAATTGCAGGGGCGCATTGCATGCGCCCCTACATAAATCTACTGCACTTACTGCTTTACTGCGCTTGTTGCAAACCAGCAACTTGTCCGGCTCCGGACATAGTCGATGACAGATCTGCACTCAGTACATTCAATTGCTTCTCGAGCATATTGTTAGCTGACTCCGACAGTTGTCCATTGGGCAACATGTGGCTTGAAAGAAAGTCGTTCAGACGGGTTGCTTCAGACTTAAATTGAGCTGCTGAAGCAGCACTAAGCCAGCCTTTTGAAATACCCATCTCTATCCAACCGTTGAGGTCGGAGATTCTGCGTTCAAAATCCGGCGCGCCTATTCCGTAAGTTGCGCTTTCCTCAATAATTTGCAAGGCTGCTTGCGGTCTCGACATTTTCGATTCAACAGTAACTTCTCGGATAATTTTGTCTTGGGCAAATACCGGTATTACAGCTACGAAGCTCGGCAACACGCACAGACTCAATCCAAGCAATATACTACTAATTCTTGGCATAATCCTTACCTCCTTCTGCCGCCTGCTGCGTTCGGAAAAAGATTTTGTACGGGTTATAGGATGCCCCACCTATTCAAAGGTTCCACGCCTCGCAAGCGTGGTTACAAAACTCTGCCTTGATTAAGCATTTCGTAAGTTTGTTAGGACTCAGCTTCGGTTTCCGACACAGCCTTAATACGTCCGGATCGAATAGCTGCCGTAAGGGCCGCGTGATCCTTTTCGGTTTGGTCGGCATAGCTCATGGCGAAATCAGCAATAGCTCTATCGAATTCGTCTGAATGTCCCAAATAACCACTGAGTACTGCAGAATCCCCTGCCCGAGCGTGAGCACGGGCCAATACTGCGCCCATAAATTCAGCGCCGGATACCATCTCCGCCCCTTCCCAGAGTTCCACTTCCGGCTTCACTTTCGTATCACGCAATTGACGGATATAGAAATTCTTGCCGTTTTCAAATTGCGTCCAGCCAAGGAAAATGTCACTGGCTGATTGGGCAATTCTTTGACCGGCAATTACTCGATGTCCATGATTGGCAAATTCGCTCTTGCCTGCATAAGGCTCAAGCACTGACTCCGATGCTTCTTTGATTTGCAACAGAAGCGGCTCATTATCTGGTGCCAAGAAAAGAGCTACTCCGCACATAGTGCCTACGCTGCCGATGCCCACAACTTTTACGGCAACATCGGTTAGTTTGTACCGGTCGAACAATCTACGCTTATCTTCCTGCAATGAATCTCTGTAAGCAGGAATTGCATTGCGGAATTGATCGATGAAAGACTTATCTTTCCAGTGATAAATAAGCGGAGGGCTATCTTTGATCATAAATTGCCCGTCGATTTGTTCAGTCAGTTTCGGGAAATAGTGATCTTGCGTTGTGCGCTTCATTGCTTGCTTCAAACGATCTTTGCGTTCTTTTTGCAGATTCGGATCACTTGTCTGTTCAATCACTTTAGTCCAATCAATACGCGAATACCAAATATCCAAAAGGCTAGTGTGTGCGTACTCATCGGTTTTTTCACGATACGAACGAGCTACAGCTTCAGCCGCTGCCGCTTGATACTTGGGTTTTATACCGTTGTCCCGAGCAGCTAAAACAAAACTTACCGCCAATCGCTTAAGGTCCCACTCCCATGGGGCTGGCAATGTTTCATCAAAATCGTTGATATCAAACACGATATTTCTTTCAGGCGTGGCAAAGGCACCGAAATTGAATAAGTGACAGTCACCACAGGCCTGCACACGCACTTTAATCGACGGCGAACTTGCCAGGTCATAGGCCATAAGGGCAGCGGAGCCACGATAAAAGGTAAAAGGGGATTGAGCCATGCGTCCCCAACGAATTGGGATAAGCTCTTCAACGCGTCCCTTGTTGAATTTTTCCAATAGATCAATCGGATCCGGTCTGTCGGGAGCTATCTTCCAGGTGGCGTGCTCCTTGTACGGCACAACTGATCGCATCGCTTTGCCGCGAAAACGCCTGTCATCGCGAGGCGATATAGTCGCATCGTGCAACAGCGCCTCAGAAGTTGGTTTCTTTTCCTCAATCTCGGGCATAATCGGATCTCCCTGGCATAAAAGTCCCGCCAGTATTGTTATTCCAAGATCCGAACAGTCCTGTCGGATCTTGTTAAATACCGATACAGTAATTAATCATTAGCAACAGCGCGCAGGAGCCTCAGCAGAGCCTGGTTCCGGCTTGTTGTCGTTGCAGTGTGGTCTAGGCTTACCA
>JAKFVJ010000256.1 GCA_021732245.1 Candidatus Obscuribacterales bacterium
TAACCGTCATCGGCTCCGGCGACAGTTTAGTGAGCATAATCGCTCGCGGCAAGAAAACAGGAGACGCAATGGAAATGCATCTTCCTGTGAGATCATTAGGCATAAAAGCTGCCTTGTGTCAGTCCAAAATAATTACCAACGAAAGTCAATCTGCATTTTTGCCCGTGTCGCCCGATAATCCAGCCGCCAAAGACATTAAATGGCAACTAGCACTTGCCGCTTCGTCAATTGGTCCTGTGCTGGGCAGTTTCAATTCACTTATAGATTATCCATATGGTTGCACCGAGCAAACCATGAGCCGCCTTGTGCCCTCAATAGTAGCAATGAAGCTAAACAAGGAATTAGGTCAAACAATGACCTCCAGCGACAAAGAACGCTTTCGCGTCGTATACAACAAGTCGATGCAGAAGCTTGCTGAACACAGACATGCCGACGGCGGCTGGGGCTGGTGGAAATTTGATGACAGTGACCCATCCATGACTTCTTACGTTATGGAAGGACTCATGCTTCTAAAAGATGTCGGCTACAAAGTAGATGATACTTGGCTTAGCGAAGGCAAAGCTTGGCTTTCCAAAAATGCCAAAGATCTCTTCAAGCAATTAAGCGATCCCAAGCAAGTTGATGTTTATGGTTCGACACGCCAGAGAAGAATAGACTTAACGCGGATGCTTTATGTGCTGAGCAGAAATGGTCAAGCCGTACCGTATAATGTTCGGAATTGGTATCACAAGAATCTCGAAACGATGCAGCCGGAGGAGCTGACGTATCTCACGCTAGCCATCGGCAACAATCAGCTGTCCAAGCCATTTTACGACCGCTTGATTTTGCTATCCAATAATAACGATGGCATGACTGATTGGGATCACACAAGAGCGCTTTTGAACAAAATAAAAATCAAATCCGACGAAGATGACTACACATACCAGTTTACAGGAGTTGAAACAACCGCAGCAGCACTACAAACCGTTCTTGCCTGCGAGCCGCAAAACAACGCACGTATTGAGTCTATTAAGCGTTGGCTCTTGCTGCAACACGACAAAGATGGTTGGGAAAACACAAAAACAACCGCCAAAGTATTTCTAGTCCTACTACAAGAAGAGATTCTCGCACGCAAGTCAGGAACTGCCGGCACTAACTACACCGTCAGCGTTAACAGCGGACAAACACCAACATCTGCCGAACTCATTGCTCTGCACAAACTGCTTACGTTTACCGACGACAATCGCTATGACGAAGACACGGTAATTTCGGAAAATATCCCTGCGGGCACGCGCATACCATCAACTGCTGTCGAGTTGAAAAAGCAAGGACCAGGCAGACTTTATTACACCAACTTGATTACATACACGCGCAAGTTACACCCAGGCGACACCGTCAATGAAAAATCACTGCCTGCCAATTTGGCTATTAAACGCTCTTTCTTCCGTTTAAAACCAACGTCCATTGCCAGCGATGGCACGACACACTTCAATCTGGATCCAATATCAAATAATGTCATTAAGGCTGGTGAAACCGTCTTGATGAAAGTGAGTGTCAACTCACCGGTTGCCTTACCCTACGTAATACTTGAAGCAGCACTCCCTAGTGGCGCTGAGGTTGTCTCTGATGACCCACGAGCTGACCTCATCGATCAAGGAAGTTCAAACGGCTCCGTGGAAACCGATTGGGGCACCTGGTGGTGGTCGCATCAAGATATCCTGGATGACAAAGTTGTTTTCTTTGCCAAAAGCATGCCTGCCGGTAAATGCGAATTTCAGACGCTTGTTCGCATGGAGCTGCCCGGCAAATTCCAAATTAATCCAATGAGCTTGCAAGGAATGTACACAGACCATGTACGGGCTCTGTCAAGTCTAGATTCCATAACCGTAAAAGAATGAAGAAGCCGCTTATCAGATTCGCCGCTCTTGTCGCAATTCCTATTGCGCTTGCTGCCTATTTTTTGACCAGCCATCCGTTTACGCAGGAACTTGGAAGTCAGACGATTTACATTGGCGAACTATCACCTCAACAAATCAACAATGTTCAGGTTGCCGCCAAGTCCATCAATGATGTGGTTCTGAAACCCGGCGAAGAATTTTCCTTCAACAAGACAGTTGGCCCACGTACATTCAAGCGCGGCTACGATGCCGCTCCTTCCTATTTAAACTCCGATAGCCCAGCAACCTTCGGTGGCGGCATTTGCGTCGTTTCCTCAGCAGTTTATCAACTGGCATTAAGCGCAGGCTTTCCAATTATCGAGCGCCTGCCGCATCAAAAAACAGTACGCTCGGTATTACCTGGGCTGGACGCCACAGTTTGGTACGGCAAGGCTGACCTGCGTTTCCAAAACAACCTCAAGACTCCTATTCAATTAAAGGCTGAAGTCGACCACAATGACGTGACGTTGAAGATTTTGGGCTCGCAACCAAAAGAGGATGTGACGGTGCGCCGGCTGGTTACCAGAGAAACAGCCGATCAAATTCAAGTCGAAGTTTTTCGGCAGATTAAGGACAAAACTACGTTGGTCTCAAGAGACCTCTATGCGCTTGCTCCTCGCCATGCGTACCAGCATCATAATCACTAGTGGTGCAACTGCGACGATGATACCGGCTGCAACAAGCACTTCCACTTTCGTTGCGGCAACAGCCTCGTTGCCTTTATTAACGAGTTCTCCGGCCAACGTGCCTACAGCAACCATCTGAGCCGGCGCCAAAAGCAAGTAGCCTAACGAGCCTGATGTGGACCTAAATACCACGGGTCCAAGAATTGCAAGCAATATCGCACCGACCATGGTGGCATCAAAGAGTCCGGCCGCGGGTTCTGCATGCAAGAAGAAGTTAGCAGCCAGCGGAGCAAATGTTCCGGTCATTAAAAACAACGCTAATTTAAGCCATCTATCTGTAGCATCGCGCAAGCTAATTGCCAGGACAATGGAAATCGCAAATCCAGCGTAAATTACAGCTCCAACGTATGGATGCAAAATGTTCACACCCGTGACATTAGCCACATAATCAACCACATAACATTGCAACAGTGCTCTTACAACCAAAAACAAGCCGACACAAAGAGCAACTCCGCCGGGTCGCGCAACCAAAGTAGTAATTGCGGCGATGACAAAACCAAGTGTGCCGAAAAGACGAGAGGCAACTACCGTCACACCGGCAATGAGCACTGCCATTGAGAGAAATTGAAAAATAACTGCCGGATCGTTTATTTTGTCTTTTGCTCTATCTTCAAAGTCACGGAACATATGGCTGACAAACATACTACCGCCAACCAGCCAAGCGTAGTTGCCGGCATTTGTTAATAGCAAGAGTTTAGTGCAGGCAATGAGCATGATCAGTCCACCCGTTGCCGACATAATAATGCGTTTCAAGTACCACTTATCATCAGACATGAATGTATTCTGGAATAGCCTGAGCAGAATTACCGATGAAAGGGCAGCAAGCAAGACACCTTCAAAAGTGGAAGCATTTCCTGAAGGCAGCCCGGTAAGTATCCAGAATAGCCCGGCAAGCCAGATAAGTGGCGGCAGAATATCTTGAAAGTCCGGATCATCCGGGATATACGCCATCTCAGAAATTTTCCAGGTAATAAGTCCCAAGCAAGCAGCAACGAGATTATCCCTAGATGTGTCGGCAGGCGCATAGAGCGAACAAGACACAGCAGCACCAAGCATAGCCAGTCCACGCAAAGGTGCAGGCAGTTTTATTACTGAAAGCAACCACGGAGCTGCCACCGCCAAAAGAAAGCTCGGCAAAAACGGCATCACGACAACGCCCCATTTTTCTCCGACTAAAAAAAGGACACAATAACCTATGGCAATAGCAGCGACAAAGGTTGCCGATCGTCCGGTTACGGTAAAACCGAGCTGCTTATATATGCCCTGCTTAAAGAAGGGAAAGTAGAATGCCACCAAGCAAGTGATACCAAAAAACAATAGCACTTGTTGCAGATTATTTGCTAACACTTTCGGTTTCCTTTCCTGAGTCTATCGTTTGGCAACTAGAGGTTGAACTTTCAGTCGGCTGGATATCAACTGCCGGAACCACAGTCTCCGCTGGAGTCGATTCTGTTGATGTAGTCGAAGACGGAACCACACTCGGCGGCGTCACCGACGGAGTAGAACCGGATGCCACCACAGCACCTGTATTTACCTGCTTAACCAACTCGACAATATAGTCGTAAATTTTACGAGGGGGGTTAACCGTAACGGTCTTCATGAAACCCATGGCATCAACTGTAACCTCAGCTGTTGTTTCGCCCTTTTCGTCCAGATACATAATTGTTGATCTTGGTTCAACCCAACAAACGTCAGCTTTCAACTCAATGCCCTTGATTTTGCTGACATTTAGTTTTCCTTCCGGTGTTTGCATAAAGTCAAAACAAATGCGCTTGTTAAATCGAACTCGTTCAATTCTATTTTCGTTGACTTCCTCACTATAGATATCAGCGAGAGCCAGTTCATAGTGATCGCCATCAACTGTTTTGAAAGACGACAGACCGACGGCACCGGCTTTCTTCAACATTTTAGACGCCTCTTCTCCAAGAGCGTCCACGCCGATTGACTTGTAGCAAGAGGAAAGATCAGAAAGCCCGGACTGAACTTCCGGTGTATCCGGTGTCAATTTCCCATAAGCGGACAAACTATCCTGATAACAGGTTCCTGCTTCCTGCCATCGCTGTCGCATACGATGACAGTCACCAAGATGCTTCAAGCAACCGGCCAGCATGATTCGTTCTTTGACATTATCCATTGCGTCTTGGGACGTCTGCTTAAGCATTTCTACAACCTTATTCCAGTTGCGAGCAGCTTTTGAATATTTACCTGCGTCAAAAGCCTGCTGCCCAGCATCGACCATTTTTTGCCAAAAAGACGTCTCTTCTGCACATGCGGCACTGCCGTTGAGGCTAAGTACCAATGCGCCGGCTACCAAAAGAACTTGCTTGTTCATACCAAATCCTCTTTCACCCCTACATTATTCCCTCAGAGACCGCCAAATGGGCGAGCGACCGATAAAAACTTCTTCTTTCGTCATTTCCCTCTGCCACTGTAAAATCAGCTATATGCTAGCTCGATTTTTGATTGTTGCCATTTGTGGACTGCTCTTTGTAGCAGCCGCTTTCATGCTGCCGACCGTCGATTTCCCTCAATCGGCAGCCGATTCATTCTTGCAGAAAATCCGGGAAGGCAATAGACAGGCAGCAGTCGAGATGTTTGGCGACAACACCTGCCATTGCCCCCCACGCGGCGGCTACGAAACCTATCTTAGATACGATATGCATGACCCGACGCTTGCTTTTCTCATAGGCAAGCATTTTACGTTCACGACAGGCAAAGTGACACCGGTAAATGCTGAAATTCCCTATGTCTTCCCTTGGGATAAGCCATCCACTAGTTACGTTGATGTAGAGCTCAGTTTTCCTCACGAGAAACCTTACTTTCTGCCTATGGAAATGGCTTTCGGGATTCCAATGACAGAAGCTCAATTCAATGAATTTGTTGCTAACCCAAACAAAAATGCATGGAAAGCTTTCGCCTTACGCCTGCGTCCTTCTATTGCGCCTGGATTGATACCAACTAAGCCAAGACAATTCAAAACACAAACCAATGACCAATTGGAGAATCTCATGAGCCCGGAAATGATTCCATTTCTACAAGCAACAGATGCCGGTGATGTAATTTTGAAAGACAAGAGTAAAATGTCCCTAGCGGATATCGAAGCAAAATTACCGCGTTTGGAGAAAGCAAGTTTGCGCCTTCGTGTTGTAAAAAGTGGTCAGCTAAAACCATGGAAGATTAACAAATTCCGTTTTGAAAAAGCCTCTATTATCGATAGTGGAACCACTCCGACCACACCAAAAGAATCTACAATAGAATTCCCTCTCAATTCGAAGTTTGACCTATGAGATTTAAATCTACATTGATCGCCCTAGTTATTGGTTTTGCTTTCTGTCCGGCATTTGGACAGGAAACGGGAACCAAGGAAATAATGTTCACGCCGGCAGATTCAAACTTGCAGGCAGTAAGAGACCAAATTGTTAGTCTCGTTAACAGCGAAAGAGCAAAAGAAACCACAGCGGCTATTCAATCCAGCGCCAATTTGACGCGCGTGGCTCAAATATTTGCCGATGATATGGTCGCCAGACACTTTTTCAACCATGTCGACCCGGATGGCAACACCTGCAAAGAAAGGGCAAGGAAGCTGAAAGTAGCCAGCCCTCAGGCTGAAAGCATCCTGGCAGGGGTTTTGACCGGGGAAGAAGCTGTCGAAGAGTTCATGTCCGACCCACCAAGGGCGCAGAACTCAAGCAGAGCCAACATTCTCAACCCAGAATTCCGCTATTTAGGCGTGGGAATCGCCCAAAAGCCCAGCGGGACTCTGGTTGTGGTTCTAGAGTTTGCCAAAAAACAGTAACGACCTGACAAAACACTTTCCGAGAGGATATGATTTCTCTTCGTGTGAGTAAGCCATGTCTTTGAAGTGCCTGTAAAGTCAGAAGTTTTCATGTGGAATCAAGAGCTCGAGTGTATATCACGTAGCGAGCTTGCTCTTTTGCAACTAGAGCGCCTGAAGCAAGTCGTAGCGCTTCTCTACAACAAAGTGCCTTTCTACAAAGAGCGGCTTGACAAAGACGGCGTGAAACCAGAGTCAATCAAAACGCTTGACGATTTGCGTCGCCTGCCATTTACAGTCAAATCGGATTTACGCTCTAACTATCCTTTTGGATTGTTCTCCACTGACGTCAAAGATATATCTCGCCTACATGCTTCATCGGGTACTAAAGGCAAACCTACGGTTGTCGGTTACACCAAAAACGACTTGGACATCTGGGCGGAAGCCTGCGCTCGTTCATTAGCGGCAGCCGGCGTGCATCCACATGACATTTTGCACAATGCCTATGGGTACGGTCTTTTCACCGGCGGTCTTGGAGTTCATTACGGCGCGGAAAGACTTGGCGCAGTTGTAGTTCCCGCTTCGGGTGGCAAAACTCAACAGCAAATAAAACTCCTCAAAGATTTTTCTCCACGCATTCTTTGTTGCACCCCATCGTACGCACTCAATCTTGCCTACACAATGGAAGAAATGGGCATTTCGCCTCAGTCGTTGAACTTGGAAATAGGCATCTTCGGCGCCGAACCTTGGAGCCAACAAATGCGCGAGCAAATTGAAAGACGTTTGCATATTCAAGCACTGGACATTTACGGGCTCAGTGAAGTTATGGGTCCAGGCGTGTCGGTTGAATGCTTGGAAGGTAAGCAAGACGGCAATTGCGGCTTGCATATTTGGGAAGATTTCTTCTTGCCTGAAATAGTTGATGCCGAAACCGGTGAGGTTTTGCCATATGGAGCAGAAGGCGAGTTGGTATTTACCAACTTAGCAAAAGAAGGCATACCGCTTTTACGTTATCGCACTGGTGACATTTCTCGTCTTAATGCTGAGCCTTGCTCATGCGGTCGCACAATGATCCGTATGCAGCGTGTGCGAGCACGACTGGATGACATGCTTATTATTCGCGGAGTCAATTTATACCCTTCCGAAGTTGAACAGTTGCTTCTACAAATAGAAGAACTATCGCCGAATTACCAGCTAATTGTAGAAAGAGAAAAAGCTCTCGACACACTGGAAATTCAAATCGAAGTAACAGAAGACTTAATTGGCCGCTGGGGTAATTTTGAAAACGGTCAATTGGAAATGAAAACACTTTCGCAACATATAACAGTATTGCTCAAAGA
>JAKFVJ010000477.1 GCA_021732245.1 Candidatus Obscuribacterales bacterium
CGTTCAAAAATTGGTGTTGTCGGAGCAGCTGTGTTTTCTGCCTTCTTGTTTGCAATGTTACACCTGGACCCAGGGGTACTTGGCCCTTTGTTTGCGCTTGGATTAGTGCTTGCGATTGTTTTTGAAAAGACGGGCAGTCTTGTACCGTCGATGATTACGCACGGTCTATGGAATGGCATGAATTTTACGATTTCGCTTCTGGTTAGTAGTTGGTAGCGGTTTTGTCATTCTGAGCCGTGCAGGCGAAGAATCTGCCGCAGATTGAGCATGTTCGTGTTCTTAAGCGCGGCAGGAATACTCGCGGTAGATCCTTCGCGTTGCTCAGGATGACAAAGCACTTAGTCGATCTTGATGATATTTCTATGGAAGCGCCCGATGATGTTTGGATCGGGATGAATTGGCGTGTTGGTGTCGCCTTTGCCTGGATAGGGGAAGTGATCGAGCACGTAGCGGATGCTTTCCAATCTTGCCAGGCGCTTGCTATTGGCTTTGACGATGATCCAGGGACTAAATGAAGTGTGGGTTTTGCTGAACATCTCTTCTTTGTAATGAGTGTAGACATCCCACTTTTCCTGAGCTGATTGGTCAACCGGGCTCAGTTTCCATTGCTTCAATGGATTTGTTTGACGCGAGACCATGCGTTTTAACTGTTCTTCTTTGGAAATGGAGAACCAGAATTTGATAATGGTTATGCCGTCTTCGTAAAGCATATGCTCGTATTCAGGCACTTGCTGCATAAAACGCTTGTAATCGCCTTCTGCACAGAAGCCGTTAACAGGCTCAACTACCGCGCGGTTGTACCAACTGCGGTCGAAAAATACTATCTCGCCCCGATTAGGCAGTTGTTTTGAGTATCTTTGGAAGTACCACTGACCTTGTTCTTCAAGGGTTGGTTTCGGCAAAGCAACTACGCGAATTGAGCGCGGATTCAAGTGTTCGGTAAAACGCCTGATTGTTCCACCTTTACCGGCGGCGTCGCGCCCTTCAAATAGAATTGCCACTCGTCTGCCTGACTCTTGCACCCATCTTTGAAAACGCACTAATTCAACTTGCAGTTTGACTAATTCGTCTTCGTAGCGCAACGCATCAAGCACATCGTTGACTTTGATTCGTTTTTTCTTGAGAAGAGCCAGCAAACCGCGATTGTTATTGATCAGTTGTAAATCTTCGCTCGTCAGTTTTGCTGCGGCTCGCCCAATAGCTGTTCTTGCTTGGCTTTCATCGGATGGTGAAAATTCGATGTCGGCGAGATCCGGGTTATTGCTCTCGATGCGCGAAATTTCTAAAAGACCGGCTTCTAGTTCCAGAGCCAGGTCATTGTGCGCTTCGGTAAAGGTTATTGAGGTGCTTAAATCGTCTTCCAGCAAGGTTTCAGCCGGTAGATTGCCGGTATTTACAGCATTCGGATTTTGGAAGCCGTCATTAACATTGGACATTGAGCTTATGCCTCTTCACACCCGGAAAATAATACCCGGAAAATGATAATAGATTGACGACTGGCCTTGCATTAGATGATTTATGTAAGCTCCGGCTTCGACTAAAGTCTACGCCTACGCCTGCCATCCGGCTATTTCTGTACGCTTCACGGCGACCGGCTCCCCGCCGCTCTTGTTCAGCTTCTAGTTCGCCTGCTTTTGCTTAAGCTGGACTAGAATGGAGATAGAGCCGGGGTTTACAAAATGGCTTATCCAGTAACCAGTAAGATTACTCTTATCTCACGACCCTACGCCAGGAGGGCTGGACTGTGGCCGATGGTTGCCATGTTGGGCTTGAGCTGGGTTTTTGTTGCTCTGTGGGCTTCTGTGGCCTTTTGGGTCTTTCCCTATAGCCCGTTATATAGCGTATTGATAGGAGGATCGACCGCCGCATTTTCTTGTCTGCTATATCTGATGTCGCGCAAGATTTATTTTGATAGTTTTCGTAATTTTGAATTGGAAATAACTGATACGGAAGCAGTTCTTTCTGTGGAAGATTCGCTGCATCATAAGCGCTCGCAACAAATGGTTCTTCTAGATGATGTGAAATATGCCGAGTATTATCCGTTTACTGACTCGGCAAGTGTGATTCTGCACGCGCCGTATGCCGACATGGAAGTGCCTTTGTGGCCCATGGAAAATCAAGGACATGATCTAATCGATTTTCTGGAAGGGCGAGGCGTCAATGTGGTAAATGTGCAGACGGACGACAAGATTCCGGATTAGTGCGGGCGCATGCAATGCGCCCCTACAAAGAATAATGCAGACCATCCGTCGAAGATGCAATGGAGAGCGCCCTTACGAAGGTAAAATTCGATGCGTTTACGACGATATAAATGTATTGCCGCGTTCGCCGGCTGTTTCCATGTTTGTGCGTGCGCGGTTTAGAATTTGCTTGCCGTCTGCATCGTCGTCTTCAGTAAGAATTGATACGCCGGCGCTGATGCTCAATTCATAGGAGTCGCTGCCTATAGTAAACGTGCTTTTGTCGATAGTTTGCAAAATACGTTCAGCTAGTCCGTCTGCTCCAGCTTTGTCTGTATTTGGTAAGAGAAGCGCAAACTCATTGGTGCTTAGACGTACGGCAATGTCTGACTCGCGTTTGTGACGCAACAACAGTGCGGCAATTTGCGATGCCATGGAGTCTGTGCCGTTTTGACCTCTGGTGCGTTGAATGTCTCTTTGTTGATCGACTTGCAAAACGATTAAAGTAAGCGGCAATTTGTAGCGCTGTGACTGACCTATCTGCGATTTGACCATTTCCTGAAAGTACCGCGCATTCTTGAGCATGGTTACTGAATCAACCAGCGTCAGCTCTTTAAGTTGATTGTCTTTACGCCGTAACTCGTCTTTCAAGTGCCTGGTTCTCAAATTTGCTTTTATGCGCACGAGAAGTTCGGCTTCGGAAGCTGGTTTGATGAGAAACTCGTAGTCCTCCATCACCCATAGACTGTGAGGGCTTTCAGTGTCTTCTTCTGTAAGAAGGAAAATTACCGGAATATCTTCCGTGCGTAAGTCAGCCTTTAGACGATTGAGCATTTCTCTACCGTTCATAAGCGGCATATTCAGAGCAAGCAATATTATCGCGGGGGCTCTAAGGCGGCATGACGCCAGACCCTTAATCGCATCAGGTGCCGTAATAGTGTTGTAGCCGGACTGCTTTAGTAGCGCAGTTAGATGATCGAGACTTTCGGGTTCGCTATCGACCACTAGTATTAGTGGTTGTTCTTTACTCATTTATGACTCATGTAGGTAACGCCTACAGAAATCTTATCACCGGGAATTCTGTAAGTGTCTTGTGCGCAGTCACCATTGGCATATCGCTTACTATTTGATCTACTAGGTCATGAATATCAATCGGGTGAGCTGCAGATGCCGACTGGTCGATTTTTGCCTGCTCGATTTTGGCTAGACCACGTTTAAATAGCCTCTCCGCCCCTTGGAAATTTGAGCGTTGCCAGTGGTAGTAGGCGACGGCAAATTGAATTATTGCCTGAGTTAAGAGCTTTTCCGGCCCATTTTGAGTGCCCCAGAGGGTTTCCAGGGTCTCATGGCAGTCAAAATAGCTCTGGTTGTTAAATTCTTGAACTCCCTTAATAAGTAGTGGGGGAACATTCGGGAACATTTGATTCTGGTTTACACTCATGTTTATTAGTGGGATGTAAGATATGAGAAGGGGATGCGAGCGACGACTGATTCAAAATGGTAGTATAAGTTGTCATTGTGTGTTTTTGGCGGTTACATTTTTTCGCGGCTGAGGTCAAATGAGCAATAAAGTTTCCGGTTCCGGGCGTTACCACATCTCCGACATGCCTCGCGCACGTGGCGGTATATTGGATGTTATCCATATTGCCAGCGGTCCTGTTCCGGCTGCTACATTATTTCTTGATGTGGATATGACTTGGGCAGAGAATTTGCGTAAAGAATATGAAAAGCGCGGTTGCAAAATTACAATGACGGCAATTGTGCTAAAGGCAATTGGTCTTGCTCAACTCGAGCACCCATTCAGCCGCACAGTTATGTTGCCCTGGGGCGCAACAATGACCCTCAATGAAATTGTTGCCGGATTTACTGTTGAAAGATACGTTGATGGTGTGCCGGGGGTATTTCTTGGTACCGTTCGCGACCCGCACACTAAGTCGCTTGAGCAGATTGGCGATGAACTAAAAGCATTTGGATCAAAATCTATGGAAGAAGTGGCGGACTTGGAAGTGCAAAATCGCTTCTCTAAATTTCCACTCTGGCTCAGACGGATGATTCTTTGGACCGGCATGCATTTCCCTGGTATACGTCTTAAGTACATGGGAGCAACATTTGGTGTTAGCAGTCTAGGCAAATATGGTATCAAGACGCTTATACCGCCATGCATTACAACATCTATTTTTGGTGTTGGTTCTGTTGAAGAACGTGTCGTTGTACGTAACGGTGAGGTTATTGTTCGACCAATCATGACGCTGTCTTTGAATTTCGATCACCGCGCTATTGACGGTGCGCCTGCCGCACGCTTCTTGTCTGATGTGAAAAAACTTTTGGAAGGCGAATTGGGTACGCATATGGGCGTAGCTAGTGAAAACATTGTCACCGTAGCGCCGGCTACTGTAGCCACAAACACTATTCCTTAATTCGGAATGCATTAGCAAGAACGCATCGCGTTTTCGATTTCGACGGACACAGAGTCGAGTGCTTTTTGCAGCGCATCTACAAGGCGAGGTATCTCATTCCAGTCATCGGCTTTGGCTGCTGAATACAGCTTGGTCGTAATTTCAACCATTTCATAGGCGTCAATTGTTCTTGAACTGCCTAATATCTTATGCGCTTGCGCGGCGATTTCTTTGCTGTCCTTTTCAGTGACGCATTTTTCTATTGTTAGTAGCGATGTTTTCACTGAACTTATATAGAGCGACAAAAGCATTGGTACCTTGTCCGGCGGTGCAATTTGTTTTATGCGCAAGAAGTTCAGGAGTTCCTTAGACTCCAGACCATCCGCTGAAGCCGACGCATCTGCGCGTTCTTTTGATTCGCCATTGTTGCTCATGGATTTGCCCTCGCGCGATTCCACATCGGAAGTGGGCAAATATTTTGCCAGCTTCTCTCTCAGCTGTTTTAAGCTATAAGGCTTACTTAGATAGTCATCCATTCCGGATTGCTGGCAGCGCTCATAGTCTCCCGGCATTGCTCCGGCCGTCATAGCGACAATTGTTATGTGTTCGCCAGTTTGTTTTTCCATCTCGCGTATTCGTTGTGTTGCTTCGTAGCCATCCATTAGAGGCAAATGGCAATCCATAAGAATGAGGTCGTACTTATTGCGCTTAACTTCGGAAAGTGCTTCCAGTCCGTCATCCACAACATGCCTCTTCAACCCAAGATGGCTTAATTGCGTTACGGTAAGTTGCTGCAGAAGCGAATCGTCTTCCACAACAAGGACATTGCCTACGAGTTTGCCTGCTAAGACTGCCATTTTGTCGTCTGGTGCCCCCATGACGGCAGACTCGGGAGCCAAGCGCATAGGCACGGTAAACCAGAAAGAAGATTTACGTTGTTTGCTGCTGCTGACACCAATGCTGCCGCCCATAAGTTCAACTAAGTGTTTGCTTATGGTCAACCCTAACCCGGCTCCGCCATATCTGCGAGATGTTGATTGATCGACTTGCGCAAATGGTTTGAAGATTTGATCACGTTCTTCAGTAGACAGACCAATGCCTGTGTCGATGATTGTGAATTCGACATCCATAAAGTCTGGATGATCAGCGCGTATGACGACTTGCAAGGTTACTTCACCCTTATCGGTAAATTTCACGGCATTTCCGACCAGATTTACAAGCACCTGCTTGATACGTGCAGGATCTCCGAAAAGTCGACGCGGCACACGCGGGTCGACGTAGCATTTGAGTTCGAGGCGCTTGTTTTTCGCTGGAACTTCAAAGAGTCCCAAGCATTCGCGTGATAAATCATCAATATCAACAGGAACCGATTCGATGGTAACTTTTCCAGCTTCAATCTTCGATAAATCCAATAGATCATTTACAAGTGACAACAGTGCCTGCCCTGAAGAGTGGACGCTTTCGGCAAAAGACTTTTGATCTGTCGTTAATCCTGTATGTAACAAGAGCTCGTTCATTCCCAGTGCTGCACTTAAGGGTGTGCGTAATTCGTGACTTATATTGGCCAAAAACCAGCTCTTCAATTTGGACGATTCAATTGCCTGGTCGCGCGCGCTTGTTAGTTGTTTGTTGACTTCAGAAAGTTCTGCGTTGAGATTCATGTAACGAGCATTGAGCAGCGTCAGCTCTTCATTTGTTTCCTTCAATTCTTTCGGGCTTGGTAGTGACAACGCTTTGGGTATTAATGGCCACAGTACTAAAGCGGTGATAATGGAAATTACCGCCGTAAAGCTATCGACGAGAGCTTCTAACCAATAATAGCCCTTGAAGATATTGAGAACAAAGACTAAGTGCGTTGTGCCGCAAGCAAGAATAAATGCTCCAAATAAAGCAAATATCCAGGAAAAAGCTAGGTCTCTCCTGTTGCGCACAAAGAAAAATAGCGCTGCTGGAATTGCATAGTAAGCAACAGCAATGGCTATGTTTGCTGTGATCAATATCGGCACGAGTCCTGAATCCCATTGCAGACAGTATCCATGGGGCATGAAATCATGACTGAAAATATGTTTGAGGAACTCCGGCATTATTTTTCCCTAGCCTTCCTTGTGTGGTGTCATGACATTCTGTAGTCGTTCCTGTGCTTCCGTTATTAGCACCTGATCTCCTGACTGTTCACGAATTCTCAGTGACCAGGAGTAATAGAGCTCTGCTTGTTGATTGTTTCCTGCGGACTCATACAGTTTCGCGAGGAAAGTGACATAACTATCTAACTTAGGATCACTTCCATCTAACTGGGTCTGGCGAACTTCCAGTGCTTTTAGATACAAGGATTCCGATGCTTTGTAATCCTCGTGAGTGTAACAAGTATCGGCTAGTTTGGATAGCAATTGAGATATTTTCTGAGGCGCTACATCCTTGGCGGCTTCTGCAATTTGCAGAGCTGCCTGGCAAAGCGTGCGTGCCACATCCCATTTGCCTTCCTTGGTTGCTTTAGATGCCATGTCAAAAACAACTGTAATTGCTGCATTAACCGGTTTCGGAACGCTTGCCGGACGTTGTAGCGGTGCCGATTTGGCATTAGGCTGACGAATGCACTGGCGTAAGACCGTACTTGCTACTCCAGGATCGATCCAGCTATTGTTGGAAGCTAGTTGGTGAAGAGCAGTCAATAAATTGTCTGAGGAGCCGGACTTTAACAAATAACCGTCGGCTCCGGCTTCAATCGCGCCAATGATATCGGCATCGTCGTCGCGACCTGTAACCATTAGCACCTTAACTTTGGGCATTTCCGCCTTAATGTGTTGCGTGCTGGCTACACCATTGAGCATAGGCAGTCCTATGTCCATGAGAACAATGTCCGGCTTCAAGTGCAAAACTTGGTCCAGTCCATCAAGACCATTACTTGCTTCACCGACGACAGTGAATGTCGGATCCGAGCAGATTTGTTCTTTAAGCAAGGCTCTTATGAAGTGATCGTCATCCACAATTAGAACAGTAAAGACTTTGGTTAATCGAGCCGAATTTCTAATTGGTTCTGTCTTTTGTATTGTCTGCTGTGCGCGATGAGACACATAAGGATTGTCATCCTCTTCAAGTTTAATTAGTATCTCTTG
>JAKFVJ010000479.1 GCA_021732245.1 Candidatus Obscuribacterales bacterium
GTTAACAGCGTAAATGCGCTCGGGATGTCTCTGGCTGACAACGCCCAGTGCATAAGCACCTTCCAAGCGTCTTACCGCGCGCTCAATTGCCACGCGAAGAGCATCGCCATTGCATTCTGTTGCGCATTTCTTGTACTCATCTTCAATAAGGTGAGAGACAACTTCTGTGTCTGTTTGCGAAACAAGAGTGTGTCCGGCAGCGGTTAATTCTGCGCGTAACGCTTGGTAGTTTTCGATAATGCCATTGTGGACAACGGCAATTGTGCCTGTGCAATCTGTATGAGGGTGAGCATTTTCATCGTTGGGGATGCCGTGGGTAGCCCATCTTGTGTGACCAATACCTACTGTTGCTGATGGCTTTTTGTCGGTCAGCAGATTTTCCAAATTGGAAAGCTTGCCGGCCGCCTTCAAGACGACCAATTCGCCTGACTCAATGACGGCAACGCCGGCGGAGTCATAGCCACGGTACTCTAAACAACGCAACTCTGATAAGAGAACTGGAGCTGCTTTAGATGGACCCAAATATCCAACGATTCCACACATGGGAATTAAACCTCCATGATTTCGGCTTCTTTGTCGCCTGTAAGCTTGTCGATTTCCTTAACGTACTTGTCGGTCAGCTTCTGCAAAGCCTCTTCCTGACGTTTGATTTCATCTTCTGAAATATGTTCCGCCTTGAGAGCCTTCAATTCGTCAGCACCGTCGCGGCGAATGTTGCGAACCGCCACTCTGGCTTCCTCTGCAAACTTACGTAAAACTTTGGCTAATTCTTTGCGGCGCTCTTCGGTCAGAGTAGGGATGCTGATTCTAACGACCGATCCGTCAGAAGTAGGGGTCAGTCCCAGCTGCGACTTGTGAATAGCTGTTTCAATTTCCTTCAGACAGCCTTTGTCGTACGGCTGAATCAAAAGCGAGCGGCCATCCGGTGTTGAGATGTTTGCCAGGCTCTTCAAGGATGTAGCTGATCCATAGTAGTCAACGTCAATGGAATCGAGCAAAGCTGGATTGGCTCGGCCGGTACGAATAGTTTGAAATTCTCTAAGTAGGTTGGCGGCTGCCTTCTTCATGCGCTCTTCAGCAGATGAGAGGACCTCGCTTGTTGTCTTCATTTCTTCCCTCCTGAATGGGCTCCAACAAGAGTACCAATTTCTTCGCCCTGCACAATTTTCTTGATGCTGCCTGAGTGAGCGAAGTCGAAAACTATAAATGGAATGTTGCTTTCCTGGCAAAGCGCCACAGCGGCTGGGTCCATGACGCGCAATCCTTGACGGATATATTGATCGAAACTAATGTCCTGAATTTTCTTAGCATTAGGATTCTTGTTTGGATCATCGTCATAGACACCATCGACACGGTTTTTTGCCATGAGGATAACGTCGGCTTTTATCTCGGCTGCACGTAAAGCTGCCGCGGTGTCGGTTGTTACGTGCGGGTTGCCTGTTCCACCACCAAAAATTACTACGCGCCCTTTTTCCAAATGGCGCATAGCGCGCAAACGAATAAAGGGCTCGGCAACAGCGGGCATGGCAATTGCCGTCTGCACGCGCGTGTCGATGCCCTTATTTTTTAGCACTTCCTGAAGAAGCAGGCAGTTCATGATTGTCGCCAGCATGCCGACATAATCGGCTGCTGCCTTGTCCATGCCCCAGGCTGCTCCCTGGCTACCGCGCCAGATATTACCGGCGCCGATAACCATGGAAATTTGTACACCAAGCTCGTAAACAGCTCGCACTTCTTCAGCAATGCGGTCAATAACGACAGGATCTATACCGAAAGTCTGAGAGCCCATAAGAGCTTCACCAGATAATTTGAGGAGGATCCGCCGGTACTTAATGTCCGCCATTTTTTGTCCTAACCCAATGATATTGGAATTGGTTTGGAAGTGTTTAGCTTACGCTTCGCTTTCGCCGAGAATGAACATCACAAAGCTTGTCGGCTTGAGTTCGGCTCCAATTTCGGAACCTTTCTTAGCCAAGACTTGTGCGATCGTTTGGCTTGGGTCCTTAACAAAAGGCTGCTCTAAGAGACAGCGCTCTGCCATGAGCTTATCCACACGACCTTGAACGATCTTCTCGCGCATTTCCGGCTTCTTCTCAGCCAAGTCTGCTTTGCCGGATTCAATACGCTTCTCGTTTTCGATAACGTCTGCTGGGATTTCATTGCGGCTGACAAATTGTGGTTTGGCAGAAACAATGTGCATTGCCAAATCCTTAGCCATATCGCCTAGTGCTGTGCCGTTCAAGTCCTTGTTGCTTTCGATTGCAACAAGTGCTCCCATTTTGCCGCCTAGAGTGTGGACATAAAGTCCAACTACGCCGTGCTTGCCACCGAGATCAACAGAAGCTGCGCGTCTGACGATGATGTTCTCACCTGTCTTAGCGATTCTTTCAGTGATGTAGTCCGAGACCTTGACGCCTTTGATTGATTTGTTCAATAGATCGTCTGCAGAAGCAGACTTTTCAGCAAGAGCCAATTCAATCAAGTCCTTGGTCAATTGAACGAACTCATCATTGCGAGCAACGAAGTCTGTTTCGCAATTGATTTCAGCAATTGATCCTGTTTTGCCGTTGTCGGCAACCTTAGCTACAACCAAACCTTCAGAAGCGCTGCGAGCAGACTTCTTCTGGGCAACAGCTACGCCTTTTTGACGAAGCCATTCGAAGGCTTTCTCGAAGTCACCGGATGTTTCGACCAGTGCTTTTTTGCAATCCATCATTGCTGCGCCAGATCTCTCGCGCAACTCTTTAACCATGGTGGCGGAAATTTCTACCATTGTGCTCATTCGTATCCTCTTTAAACGCTCCGGTTGCGGCTATTGCCTTCACCTTCGCTTAGCTGTCCAGCAATACTTGTTCGCTCCGCTGCGCATTGCTCATCGCAACGCTTGCTTCGCTTCCTCTTTGTCGTTTAGGTGGACATTTCATCTTCGATGGAGTCGACTATTGCTTGGTCTTTCTCATCGAGGTGAATTGCCGCTCCACCGACTGGAACCAACTCAGGTACTTGAGCTGTGTCTGCAACTGTTATTCTTTCGGCGTCGATTATCGGGCTTATGCCGGATCCTTCGCGTCCTTCGATGATGGCATCAGCAATTTTGCTGGTGATCAATTTGATGGAACGGATGGAGTCATCGTTGCCTGGGATTACGTAGTTGATGCCGTCTGGATCGCAGTTGGTATCGATGATGCCCACTGTGGTGATGCCGAGCTTTTGAGCTTCGGTGACAGCGATTAACTCACGCTTTTGGTCGATAATGAACAAGATGTCCGGCTTGCCGCGCATGTTCTTCAATCCACCCAAGGTTTTCTCGAGCTTGGTCAATTCGCGGTTCAAAACGGCAACTTCTTTCTTGGGGCGGCGGTAAAATTCGCCGGTGTCGCGCATTTCTTCCAGCTCTTTCAAGCGGTTGATGCGCAGACGAATGGTTTCGAAGTTGGTGAGCATGCCACCCAACCAGCGGCGGTTGACGTAGTGAGCGCCTGCTCTTTTTGCTTCTTCTTCGATGATGTCGGCGGCTTGCTTCTTGGTGCCGACAAAAACAATGTTCTTGCGTTCGGAGGCAGACTTCTTGATGAAATCACAGGCTTTTTCTAGAGCACGTGAGGTCTGTTCGAGGTCAATGATGTAAATTCCGTTGCGCTCACCGAAAATATACGGGCGCATTTTTGGGTTCCAGCGTCTGGTCTGGTGTCCGAAGTGGACGCCGGCTTCCAATAGTTGTCTCATAGTTGCTTGTGACAAGGTTGTACTTTCTCCTTTTAGCGCATACATTGCTGCTTTTCCTTATTGCAATCCGGTGCTGTTCGCAGCACCTTCGCTTCAAATTCATGAAGCGTGGGTTGTGAAACTCCGACGCCGCTTGGGCGATGGAAAATCAGGCTGTCCGACAGGACAACCTCGATGATTCTAGCATAATGGGCTTTGGAAGTAGTATTTGATGGACAAGTACACGTTTTAATCGTTATAATAAATGAAACTTGAAGAAATCCTAAATATGGTCCAAGTGCAAGTCTGTGAGGGGTTTTTCGAGGGATAGGGAGGCATCAACTTAGAGGTTGCGTTTTGTCTAAAGTACTTGTATTAAATGCCTCATATGAACCTCTAAACATCTGTAGTTGGCGCCGTGCCGTTGTCCTTCTCCTTAAGGGTAAGGCTGAGCAAATTGAACACAACGGCAAAGTCATTTACACGGATTTCCCTCTGCCTTCGGTAATCCGGTTACGGAATTACGTCAAAATCCCGTATAAAGAAATCAGCTTATCCCGGCGCAATGTAATGCACCGGGATAATTACACGTGCCAGTACTGCGGTATACGCAAGCACGACCTGACGATCGATCATATTACGCCTCGTAGCAAGGGCGGGATAGATGCTTGGGACAACGTTGTCGCCGCATGTTTGCGCTGCAATGTGAAAAAAGGCGACAGGACGCCGAAAGAAGCAGACATGCCTCTTAAGATAACTCCGCGCAGACCTCTTTCTCACGTCTATTTCGAAATCTCGAAACACACAGCCACCGGCGAGTGGCAGTGGAAGAAGTACATAATCGGTGCTTAATTTCGCAGCATCGTGGATGCCTAATTGATTGATTATCGTAGGGGCGCATTGTATGCGCCCTTTTTAATCGCGCGCCCCTGTCAAGAGTAAGTCGTCTAGATCTTTGATGTCATGAGGCGATGTCATGGGAGTATAGTGTCAGCCGGAGGTCTCCCTTGGTTGAGCCGATTCTCGGTGTCCAAACCTTGGCTGACGTGGCGATTGATATTGCCACGCCGCAACTTTCGAGCAAGCTTTTTACGTATCGCGTGCCGGATTTCCTTATAAAGGAAACCTTTGTCGGCAGTCAGGTTTTTGTTCCGTTTGGCGGACAAGAATTGGTCAATGGCTTTGTTGTCGGCATCAAACAAGTTGAGGGAGCAGAAGCGCAAGGCAACTACAAAGACATTGCTGAATTACTAAGTAGTGATCCGCTGTTTGATGCGAACTACATCGACTTTCTTTACTGGCTGGCTGATTACTACGGAGCAACACTCGCATCGGTAATCGCAGCAGCAGTTCCTAATGATTTCGCCCCTCGCTTAAAGCGAATTGTGAAATTACTTCCCGAGGGCGAGAGTGCCAACGGTAATTTAAATAGTGCCGCGCATAAATTGCTTGCGCCTCTCAAAATGTCTAAAGAGAAGGCTTTGGCAATGAATACGCTGAAGCATAAGAGCAAGCTTGGGCGTTCGGAGTTTTTGAAGCAAATTTCGCAATTGCGCAAGTTGAATTTGATTGCCGTCGAGGCAGAAGCGACTGATTTAGCGAAGGCGAAAATGGTCAACATGGTCTCTCTTCTGAAAGAGGGGGGCAATAAACGCCAGGCAGAGATATTGTCCGCCCTTGCCGAAGCTGGTGGGACTCTTGAAGTGCCGCGACTTTTGGAAAAGGCATCAACAACAAGTGCCACGCTGAAGAAAATGGCGGAATTGGGGCTGGTCGAATTATTTGAGAAGCAAGTTGTGCGTGATCCAATGCAGGCGATTATTGAAATGGATCGTGCTTTTGGTGAGGGTGAAAAAGACAAATCCACAGAGAAGAAAAGGTTTGATCTGACCGACAATCAAGCACGTGTTCTTGAAACATTGAGTGCGGCACTGAAAGACAAGCACTCCAGCGAGTCCGCTGAATCGAAAGAAGAAATACCCTGGCTTCTCTATGGAGTGACTGGGTCCGGTAAGACGGAAATTTATTTGAGGCTCATTCAAGAAGCTCTGGATTTAGGCAAGTCGGCAATGCTTCTTGTGCCGGAAATAAGTCTGACACCGCAATTGGCTGAGAGACTCAAGTCACGCTTTGGAGACAAGGTGGCAATCTGGCACAGCGCCCTAAGTCCGGGCGAACGCTTTGACACGTGGCAGCGACTGCGAGCCGGTACGGTTCGAGTTTTGCTTGGGGCACGCTCAGCAATTCTTGCGAATATGCCCGAGTTGGGTCTTATCGTTATGGACGAAGAGCATGATGGTAGCTACAAACAATCGAGCCCTTCTCCTCGCTATCAAGCCAAGCAAGTAGCATTGGAAAAAGCTCGTCGCTTAGGCGCAATGCTTCTTTTGGGTAGCGCTACGCCGGATGTTTCCACCTATTTCGATGCCAAACAAAACAACAGAATATTGAATCTGCCCGAGCGGATTCACAAGCAGGAAATGCCACCTGTTGAACTTGTGGATATGCGTATTGAAGCCGCTGAAGGCAATCGCGGTATTTTCTCGCGAGCATTAGAAGATGCAATTGCCGGCTGCCTGGAGCTGAAGCAACAAACCATTTTGCTAATCAACAGACGCGGTTTTGCAAGCTATGTCCAATGCCAGGCATGTGGCGACGTGGTTAAGTGCCGCAATTGTTCTGTATCCATGGTTTTGCATCAAGGACCGCAAGGCTATCTTGCCTGCCACCACTGTGGTTTAACTTTTGGATTTAAGCAAACATGCCCGTCTTGCCAGGCGCCGTTTTTGCGTGAGTATGGACTCGGCACTCAAAGAGTTGAGCATGATTTGAAAGAGCTTTTCCCCGAAGCTCGTACACTTAGGCTGGACAGTGACATTACGCAAAAACGAGGCGCTTTTGAAGCTGTTCTTAAGCAGTTCGCTCGTGGCGAAGCAGATATTCTAATCGGCACACAAATGGTGGCAAAAGGATTGGACATAGCCAACGTTACTTTGGTTGGTGTGCTCGCAGCTGATGCCGCATTTAATTTGCCTGATTACAGAAGCATTGAACGTGGATTTCAGTTGTTGACTCAGGTTGCAGGAAGAGCCGGACGTGGGCATGCTCCTGGATCAGTCATTATGCAGACCTATAATCCGGAAATGCCGGCATTGAATTGGGCCAAAGGTCATGATTATGATGCGTTTGTCCAAGAAGAACTAAGTGCACGAAAAGACCTTGAGTATCCGCCATTTTCGCAATTGATTCGTCTGGTGATTAGTGGCGAAGATCTAACAGCCGTCGAGGCATTCGCCGATGAGATTGCCGAAGAACTGGCTAAGTATTTGGAAGATCTTGTATCTGATAGCTCTATAAAAGTGCTCGGACCGAGTCCTTGCTTGATTGAGCGCCTTAAGCAAAACTATCGCCATCAGTTGATTGTGAAGAATCAAATGGGCGAAGAGGGTCGCGCACTTATTGTCACTTTCTTGAAGAATAAGAAGGTCGACAAGAAAATAACTTTGGCAATCGACGTCGATGCCTATGATTTTGTGTGAGAGAAGGAAACCAGAGTGTTCATTTACTACTTAGTCGTGATTATAGTGTTGCTGATGGCAGGGCCATTTCTACTGCTCATTCCAAAGACTAGAAAAGGTCTTGCTCAAAAATTTGGTTCGGTTCCTGCCGGTATTGGACCATTTAGTAAAAGGCCAATTTGGTTCCACTGTGTGTCAGTTGGTGAATTCAACGCTGCACTTCCTTTGATAAAGCTCTTTCACGAGACTCATCCTAATATTCCGGTGGCTGTCTCGACTGCAACAGCGACTGGACAACAACAGGCCAAAGCAAAGGTCGGCGATTGGGCAACAGTCTTTTATTTCCCATTGGACTTGCCTTTTGCCCTCAACAATTGGCTGAAGGCGATTAATCCGGCTTTGGTAGCAATTGTTGAAACCGAGATTTGGCCGGGATTTATGCACGAATGCGATAAGCGGAAAAT
>JAKFVJ010000050.1 GCA_021732245.1 Candidatus Obscuribacterales bacterium
TAATACAATTCCTCAGGAAGCAATTGATGAATTCTTGCGCCAGGCACTGGGTCCTTCCCAGTCAGCCAGTGTACGTTCACTGCATGCTCGGCGAAGACCGCACAGGCTTAATGTGCGCTTCATATCGCATGCACAAGGACGGCTGGTCAACACAAAAAGCCTTTGAAGAAGCAGTAGCTTTGGGATTCAAACCATTCTTAATTCCCCTGGTCAATGCTCTGTGGGGCTATGGTCAACTTCTCGGACACAGGGAAGAACAACCTTCGATGGCTTACGTTTATGACGACATTAAGCAGCGAATTAACAGTAAAATGGGATCAGTACTGGGTAGCAAATTTAAGCTCTAAGTTAACTCATAAATTAACCGATGCAATTACAAGTGCAAAAATTTGGGGTTGAGAATTCGTCCAATAAACCGGACGTTATCCTCATCCATGGTACAGGCGGCAACGCCGGACTCTGGACAGAGCAGGTAAAGCCTCTGGTTGATATGGGTTTTCGCTGTTATGTACCGGAATTGCGCGGGCACGGCTCAACATCGGAGCCCGGCGAAGAAGCTGATCTCGCTGTACATGTAAGCGATATGGTTGAGACTTTGCAGAACGAAGACATTCGTTTTCCAGCAATTTTCATCGGTCATTCACTTGGCGCCATTATCTCTATTCAGATTGCCGGTAAGTTTCCGGAATTAATTGGACAGTGCCTTGCTGTTTCGCTGCCTATCAAAGTGCCAAAATTGACTGCAAGCGCGTTCAAATGGTTTTTGAACCACGGCGTCTATCACACTTTGCAAAAGAGCAAAATCAAAGGTCGCTTGCCTATACGCGAACAAGCCCTGCTTGAGACTGAGCATCACAGCCTGAGTCAAATACTTAAACACTTTGGTCCGCTTGATTTAACTGAAGAAGTGAAAAACATACCGGCGCCGGTGCATCTGGCGTACGGTCGTTTTGATGTCGTAGCACCGTGCGTCTACGGTCAACGCCTTCACAAGGCAACGCCGAATTCTACGCTGCAAATTTTTGAATGGTCCGGACATAACCCTATGGATGATCGTCCGGATCAATTTAAGACATGGATGCTGGACAAAGTCACTCGTCATCCGCGTAAGGTTTAGCGGCAGGGCGCATGCAATGCGCCCCTACGACGCAGAGTGTTCTCATTTGTAGGGGCGCATTGCATGCGCCCGCACAGCTCCCGTCATTCTGAGGCGCGAGCCGAAGAATCCCACATGTTAAAGACGTGAGATTCTTCGCTTCGCTCAGAATGACGGAACCCGACATGCAATGCGCCCCTACAATGAGAATAACGATTAATGAGAATGACGGTCGACGATTAGAGACCGAAAACGCCTCGAACACCTTTGACAAATCCGCCCATTGGATCATCGGCGGGTTTCACAGCTTGTTTTTTGGCTCCGGACTTCGGCAAGATTTTTCCAAGCAATGAAATATTGTAGGTGTTGTCTTCCGGCATCATCACATCGGGACGGCGCATCAAGGCGACATCTTCTGCCTGGTGGCTGTCACCGATGTGGCGAGTAATCACTTGTCCATCAGTTAGAAACAAAGTAGCTTCACCAGTCTCTTCGGACATCATGAAGGCTTCGCCTTCCTTTAGAGTCGAAGTGCCATGTTTGGCTAAGTACGTTAGCCTCATCGTCCAGGGATCGCTGCTCTTATGAATCTTATTGAGTTCAGACTCGTATTGAGCTTCTTGCTCAGCGGTACGTTGTTGATGATAACTTAGAGCCAGCGATCCGGGCTGACTCACCGGTGACTTTTTTGGGCGCGTACCCGTGCTTTTCGCAACCTGTTTTGGTTGCACAACAGGCGGTGGCGTGTAGGCAGGGACAACTGGAGCTGCCTCGACACGAGTTACCTTAGTTGGGGTTTCCGCAGGCAATATTTTCGGTTGGCTTGAAACGCTGCTATAGGTCGTCTCTGCCGGCAATGAGCGATGGGCACTCAATGCAACATCCGGCATGCTGCTAGGTTTCACAACAACTTTGGTTTCGGTTTCCGGCTGCGGCTCGGAATTCCGCCAGGCAAGCAATCCACCCATAAAACTACGACGGCGCTTGGCTGGTTGTGCTTCAGGAACCTGGTGGCGAGCAAGTCTTTCATTTAGCTTCGCAGCTTGTTCACGAATTACTTGGTCAACTGCTTTTTGACGCGCCGCAACGGGATCGTCTTCATGCTTTTGCTCTGGCTCGCGCTTGAAGAATGACATAAAGCCACCGGACTTTTGCTCTTGTGCGCGCTTAGCTTCAGCACGAGTTTCGGCAAGAATGCGCTCAACTGCATCTTCCGTATAAGAGGATGAAGCATCAGCGATCATTTTGCCGGCTTCGTCATGGCTATGATGCGTCACAACCGTTCGGGTTGATTTCTTCGGACTCACTAAATCAGCCGACGTCAGACCTCTTAATATTTCGCTCGATGGTGGCGGCTCGAGAACAGCTTCAGAAACCGCTTCAACTACCGGCACAGGAAGAGCACCATGAGGCATTTGCATGACAGGAATGCTTGAAAGAAGCTGTTCCGTGTCATCATGCTGAGCTTCTTTTTCCGTGCGAACTACCTTATAAGGAAGGGCCTTGGGTGGTGTAATGCCAAGAATCTCGGACAACTCGCCCAGTGCTTGTTCCAAATTACCCTGCTGCACACGAACGGTAGCCAGCAATATGCGTGCTTGCCAATTGTGCTTCACGTCGGTGTCAGAGCCAATAGCCTGCTGCAGAGCTGACTCGGCTAATTTCAAGAAACCACTACTTTGGAAAATAACCGCTTGCTCGTAAAAAGCTTTGGTATCTTTTGGATTGTCTTGAGTTGCCTTCAAAAATTCAACAAGTGCTGCATCAACCGCATCATGCTCTTTGAGGTACATGCCGAGTTCGTAATGCGAACGCGGGAATCTGCTCTTGGCTAAATTTTGCAGTTTTTCCCTGCTTGGACCAGGCACCACGCTTGGTACCACCATTTGCGTGTGCATGGCTAAATTAGCCGGAGGAATTGGTACCGTCGCCTTTCGTGGCTGAGCGCATACAGGCAAAACGACGGTCAAAGCCAGAATCACTGGAATTGCCCTTCTCTTCATTTTGTCCTTTCTGCCGGCAAATTACCGGATGAGTGCATAGTTGATAGATTAGATAGAACTAAGCGATATATTACCTTAGTTTTTGATAAAGCAACGCTCTAAGTTCCTAAAGAATGTTTTCCAAGCCGGTTCTTCGATCGTTTTTAGCGCGCGCACGAGCACCGTTTTGATACCAGCACGATGTCCACCGAGCACATCAGTCAACGGTCGATCACCAACAACGACCACTTGCTCCGCCGGCAATTTCAAGATCTCAAGAGATTTCTGAAAGCCCCACCGGCGCGGCTTTGCAGCTCTTGCGATAGCCGGCATGCCAAACAGTTTTTCGGCTTGTTTTACGTAGTCATCTTTCTTGTTATTGCTCAAAATAACGACGCGAAAATTCTCGTGAACCTTCTTTAGCCACGCTTCAACTTCTGTGGAAACCACATTTGACTTGGGCGCCAGCAAAGTACTGTCGAGATCAAAGATGATTCCGCGCACTCCGGCCTCACGAAGATGATCCAGATTTATATCTGTTATATCTCCATCGATAATATAAGTTGGCTTAAGTAATACCATTTTCACCCATACAACAAGTATGATTCCACTACACTAAGAGTACGAATTTTTGTCTACTCTTGTAGCAATCGTCTCATTCCTTGGCGATTTGATCATTTCCTTTGGTTAAAATGGCAACCTGTGTTTAGCTTCACCAGACAATCGCGACAAAAAGAAAGAACGAGCGCCAGAGACCAGGGCACTCAACTAACGCACGTCGCCATAATAATGGATGGCAACCGCCGCTGGGCGGATAACCGCTGCTTGCCGCGCTTGAGCGGGCACCAGGAAGGTGTCAAAACACTGAAAAATCTGGTCAAACACGTCGCCGCCGCCGGACTAAAGTATTTAACCGTCTACGCATTCTCATCAGAAAACTGGAATCGCAGCAACGAAGAAGTCGATTACTTGATGAAGCTCTTCGGCAAAGTGGTTACAGATGAACTCGATGAACTTGCGCAGAATAACGTGAGACTTCGTTTTATCGGCGACACTGCTGGAATGCCGGCGGACTTGCAGAAGCACTTCGCGACAGCTATTGAAAAAACGAAAGACAACAAAGGTCTGTCATTGCAAGTGGCGCTCAATTACGGATCGCGATTGGAACTTGCGCAAGCGATGCAGTCAATTGCCGGTGACTTGCAGGCAGGCAAAATAAGTATTTCGGACATCGACGAGCAGTTAATAAGTAGCAAGTTATACACCCGCGAAATTCCGGACCCGGATTTGATAATTAGAACCGGCGGCGAAATGCGCTTGTCGAATTACTTGCTATGGCAAGCCGCGTATTCAGAGTTGTACGTGACACCACAACTATGGCCCGACTTCAGCCCCGAAGAATACGACAAAGCCGTCTCCGAATTCGGAGTCCGCGAACGCCGCTGGGGACTTTAATCCCATTTCGTCATCACACTTCGGTTTTCGTAGGGGCGCATTGCATGCGCCCTTTTGTTTACTGATACTGCCCACCAGGTGCTTGGCTGTAGCCGCCGCCGTATGGCATTTGTTGCATCGGTTGCATTGGCTGCATCGGCATCATTGAAGGCGCGGCACCTGCTGCAATTTGCAAATTCGATTGCAACACGATAGGCAAGTTGGTGCCTGCTGGAATTTGAATTTCGTTGCCTTTGCGATATGCGGCATCGAGTAATCCGACACCACCGCCCATTGCTGTGCCGAACACGGCACCCATACCGGTCGCCATGCCCATGCGTCCGCCGGACATGCCGCCAACAATTGCTCCGAGTCCTGTACCGAGTGCTGCACCGCCACCTGCTCCAACACCTGTTGCAAGCAAGCTATGTCCAACGCGGCCCATTCCTGTGCCACCAGTCAAACGCAATTGATCAGTGTTGATCTTTGCAGTCATTGGAAAACTACGTCCATCTGGCGTTTGAACTTGATTGAATGTTATTTCGACACTGCCATTAGCACCAAACTTAAGATGTTTCGCCGGAACAACATTGGTTACTTGTCCAATGATTGTCGAACCGGATGGAATAACCAATTCCGATCCGGAATAAATTGGTTGCGAGATAGTACCTTGTACTTGCTCACCAACTTGTGTTGTTTCCGAGTTAATTGAATTCTTCAACGTCGCCGAAAACTGCGTACCGGCTGCCACTGTCGCTACGTAGCCCTGATAGAAGTTAGGACGCTGTGAGTACTGTGGTGGCATTTGTTGTTGATACTGCTGTTGCGGAGCATATTGCGGTTGTTGTTGCATTTGCGGATAACCACCGCCGCCATATGCACCCTGCTGTGAATAACCTTGCTGAGGCTGTTGCGGTTGTTGCGGCGCATCAAATGATTGTCCATAAGGTGATTGCATGTAAGCCGGCTGCTCAGTTTGCGCATAACCTTGCTGCATACCCTGACCTTGCGGCATTTGTGGTGGCTGACCATAACCTTGTTGCGGTTGACCGTAATCTTGTTGGGCCATCATCTGGCAATTGGCCGGCAGAGCTGTAAAAACCAAAGCTACTGCTAACGACAAACTAGGCACTCGAAATTGACGCATTTTAATAACCTCTTGAACTAGGGCGACACACAAGTTCGTCGTAGCCGCCCTACGAACTACATAGTAACCCGAAAACGCTCAAAACGCTGACGGGATGCCGAAAATAAGCAATTGCTAAGGCGTTATCAAGAATCGGCGTTTGCGGGCGCATGCAATGCGCCCCTACGGAAGACCCGGAGCCTAATAGTTTAGGAGTCCACGAAAGCCTGGGGGCCTACGTAAATACTTGGCTCATTGCAGTGCCTTGCTGCTCAACGCTAGTTATGAGCCCTTCAAGGTTAATCTTCTGACCCTTGGCGGTTAATACAACCAAAATATGTCCCGGCACTTGATAGAAGTGGAGAATACCTTGATCTGTAAGCAACGTCATTTGCAACAAACTACCGCGATTCATTCGCTGAATCGAAATGTCGTTGTTGGAAAAAAGCGTCGCGCATAGCGATCCCAGAGTAGAAACATCCATCTCCGCAGGAAGCGATGAGGAAATTACCGCACCGTCGTTGTTGATGAGCACGCCACCCAAAATGCCATGCTTGCCATTGAGGGCATCGAGTAACTCTTTAGCTTTGGCTTCGTGTGACATCAATATTTCCTCAATTACTTGACCTTAACTGGTGCCTTAATTGTATGCGATGGGCGCACAGCAGGTGGGGCATTCTTGTCAAGAACAGCCGGCTTTTTGCCATCTACAACATCAGCTGGAATTGGGGCAATTTCTGGTTTACCAGGAGCCACTTTGATACCCGGTTTACCGGAGTAAACGTGTTCTCCACCTTTATTCTTCGTTTCCGAAGGCTTCACATCAGAACGCTTTTTCGCTTCGTCTTGAGCGTTCTTGTCTTTATCCTTGGCTACATCCGGAGAAGGACTCTGTCCATCAGCAGCTGCTTTTCTTTCACCCTCTTTGGGTTCTTCGGGTTTTGCATTTAGCTTCTTGACTTTAAAGATTTCCACCCACGGATCGTCAAGAGCGGCGCTGAATACTTTGCCGACAAGCTCCAACTGGTCGCCTTCCTTCAAAGTAGCGAGCAATGTGTTATCCGGATCTTTCTCTTTTGGAATCGCCATTGCCATCTTCAATTCAGACAGAGGCACATGGGTATCTTTTTTGAAAATCAAGAACGACAAAAAGCTTTTAGATGGCTTCATCGCTGGTTTGTAATCGAGAGCAAGGCTGCTAAAGCTGGAAAAATCGCCTTGGAATTTGACGTTTTTATTCAAATATTCATGCGGCTTGTTGACCAAGTCATCAGGTGTGACATCTTGTACGTTATCTAGAACAGGCTCAACTTTCGGCGGCTCTGTCTTGACAGCAGTGGTTGGAGCTTCCGGCTTCTTCGCAGGAGCTGCAGCCGGTTTCGCTGCCGGTCTTGCCGGAGCCTTGGCTGGTGCTTTTGTCGGAGCGGCGCCTACTGCGCCAATCTGGCCAACAGCAATCATCAGAGTCAATGACAAAGTGATTCCCAACTGCCTGTTTGTCAGCATAAATTCAAACCTTTAAAGAAACTATTTTCACTGGCTCTCATATTAGCAGAAGCTTACGCGACTTAGCCCTTAGAAAGCGATATTATTCGTCTTCTGACACAACGAGGCCATTCCGTGACAAGCTCTGAGCTATCGCCGATGATGCGCCAGTATTGGGACATAAAATCTCAATATCCAGATGCGCTTTTGTTTTTCCGGCTTGGTGATTTTTATGAACTCTTTGAAGCGGACGCGCAAGTTGCTGCTCGCGAGTTGGATATAACTCTCACAGGAAGACCTGAGCCAAGCTCGCCAAATGGACGCGTACCAATGGCCGGTGTGCCATTTCGTGCAGCCGAACTTTATCTGGCGCGTCTTATTGCCAAAGGATACTCAGTAGCCATTTGCGAACAAGTTGGACAAGTCGGACAAGGCAAAGGACCTGTTGAAAGAAAAGTCACGCGCGTTTTGACACCAGGCACTGTGCTTGAATCAAATTTATTACCCAACAAAGAGAACA
>JAKFVJ010000038.1 GCA_021732245.1 Candidatus Obscuribacterales bacterium
AGTTAGTAGACTACGACGGCATGTTTGTGCCTGCACTCGCCGGTGAAATGAGCAATGAATTAGGTCATCGAAACTACCAACATCCGGACAGAACAAAAGATAATTTTGGACCATATTTGGACAATTTCTCGACTTGGTTAATTGATAGCTGTCTTTATATTCTTCAAAGAGATCCGCGTCTCTGGCTCACTCTGCGTGGAGGGGAAGATTGTTTGCTGTTACGGGAAAAGGATTTGCAGGATCCGTATTCTTCATTTGCATTTCATGAACTCGAGAGACATGCTAATTCTGAGATACGAGAGAGGTCCAAGCTTTTAAGGTGGCTTTTGACTCTACCCGTTGAACAAATACCGGAAGTTGACAGCGAAGCGCAGATACCTCAGGACTTTCCTGCATTGGATGTCAGCAAAAAGAAGCCTGATTGGTTGTCTTCTGCTGAAACTCTGATGGCAAGGGAAAAAAGTGCTGAGCATATTCAGTATCTACCTACAGACCCGCACGTTGACAGCCATCAGCAAGGCAAGTCTGCAGGTGCTTCTTCTCAGGGTAACGTCCATGTCCCTCGTCCTAAATTGTCCAAAACAGTTTACGATCCGCAGTCTAGAAAGTGGATAACATTGGGAAGTCAGTCAAACTTACCGAGTCAATTGGGAACTTCACAGTCATTTTCGGTTCGTCATCCAATACTTAGTAGTATGACTTGTATTCTAATGCTACTTGTATGGCTATCATTTAAAATGTCCCTTCACCCCAGTAGAACGACACACTATGAAAATCAGACAGAGAGTCAAACTGCGATCAGAGTTCCTGCAAGCTCTGCGGCAGAATATTACAGAGCTGGAGTAAATTACTTGTCCTCGAATGAATCTCAATTCGCCATCAATTCGTTTAACCAGGCGATACTCATTGATCCGACGGAAGCTGACTTTTTCGTTAAGCGCGCTGAGGCCTACTTTAACTTAGGCAATTATGACAAGGCAATTGCGGACTTAGAGGAGGCAATACGAATTCAGCCCACCTCTGCGAGTACATATTTCAACCTGGGTGAGCTATATTCCTCGATGGGTCAGATAAAGAAAGCTGCCGATATGTATAGAAAAGTATTGGAAATTGATCCCTCGGATTCAGAAGCGCAACACAATTTAAAAGCACCGAGGACACATTCACCTACAAACTGGAGATAAATTAAATTGGTCGCTTTCCTGGTGTTCGGGTATAAGCAATATAGTGGTGTTGAGCGTTAGATCTGACTGTGAATAAATCTGAGTTTGCAGAAGTTCAAGTATCTAAGTCCTGGCCAAGCCCTCAGGACTATAACGAGGCTATGCAAAGTCCGGCTATAAATCTGGCTGCGCCGGAGTTGAAGGTCGGAAAGCCTGGATTGAATAATCTGGGTTTGCCGAAGGCTATTACAGGGTCGTTTGCCAGTGTGTACTATCTTGATTGTCCGAAGCAGGATTTTGCTGTGAGATGTTTCCTGCACAATATTGCAAATCAGCAAGAACGCTATGCAAAGATTAGCGATTATTTGAATCACCTGAATTTGCCGATAATGGCAGACTTTGATTATTTGGAAAAAGGCATTCTCTGTCATGGGAAATGGCTTCCGATTCTTAAAATGGATTGGGTCGATGGGCAGAATCTCATTGAATACATCGGTCGTAATTTAGACAATGCGAAAGTCCTGGAAGAATTACGATTATGGTTGCGTCAAGCGCGGGGCACGTTGAAGGAGCACGGAATTGCCCATGGTGATTTGCAGCACGGCAACGTTCTTGTCGGCAATGATTCTATTAAATTAGTTGACTACGATGGCATGTTTGTGCCCGCTCTTGCCGGGGAGCTAAGCAATGAATTAGGTCATCGAAACTATCAGCATCCTGGAAGGACTAAGGAAACATTTGGTCCTCATTTGGATAATTTTTCAGCATGGCTGATTGATAGTTGTCTCTACATTTTGCAAAGAGATCCGCGTGTCTGGTTTACTCTCCATGCTGGGGAAGATTGTTTACTCTTTCGTGAAAAGGATTTGCAAGATCCCTATTCCTCCTTTGCGTTTCATGAGTTGGAGAGCCATTCTAATTCTGAGATAAGAGAGAGGACAAAGCTTCTTCGATGGCTTTTAACTTTGCCTGTTGACCAAATTCCCGATATCGATGAGCAAGTGCAGGTGCCGGAGGATCTTGTTCAATTGGATCCGGCAAAGAAGAAGCCTGACTGGTTAACTTCGGCGCAACATTTAATGGCAGAAGAGATTGGCATTAGTAAAAATGTGTTTGTAGAAGAGCCTGCAGTGCCGTTATCGACACAAAGAAAGCCATATGTGGCTTCCTGGTGGAAAAAACATCCCTATAATCCTGCCAATCAATCATCCGGTGGACCACCCAATGTATTAACGCCTCCGCCTTACCTTTCACAACACAATACTCTTGCAGCTATCGTAATGTCTATCTTGGCATTCATTGGGGTGGGAGTGATTTTCTCAGCCATGCTTGCGGTCGGTCCGTTGTCTAAGCTCAATACGACAGAACCTTATCCTGTTAGAGAAGTAGTCAAAATGGATGACGCCCAAATTCTTTTCGATAAAGGTACTGCTGAGTATCGTGCTTCAAATTACAGTATGGCTCTTAAGTATTATCAGGACACATTAGGCATTCTAAAGGATAGTGGTAAAGGGAAGTCTGTCGAGGCGGCAAACTGTTATTACTGGATTGGTCGCATGCAAATGCAATTGGGAAAATATGAAGATGCTGCTGCTAGTTTGTCAGCGTCTGGTCCGCTCTACGAAGATTATGGATTAACGGCAGATGTTGCAACGGTTAATCATACCTATGGATTGGTACTTCTGCGGCAGAAGAATTACAAAGATAGTATCGTTTGGTTTCAAGCTGCATTAGAAGATTTCGAACGTCAGCCTAGGAGTCAATACTATGAAGATTGCAAGGCTGAAGTAGGCTATTGTCTTGGTATGGCATATGCAGGAAATCATCAAGATAAAGAAGCAACACAAATATTTAAGCGGTTGATTGATTACTACGATGGCGTTACTGAAAAACAACCAAATTTTGTTTTGACTCGATTGAATGACATAGAGCGCTATTTCACAAAGCATAATCAAACAAGTCTCGCTCAGAAGGCAAGGAGAGTAGCCAACGAGATCTCCTTCATACATGGCACAACGCCCGGGGTGAAGTCGAATGGTCCTTAGAAGATTAGTTATGAATGTGGTGATGGTTCTGCTCTTGTACGCTGTTCTCGAGGCAGGAGCGGATGATAATTTGCAGCGTGGTATGCAGGCTTATAATCAGGGACGATATAAAGATGCAATCCAAATATTGCAACAGTCTGCTGTTGGCGAAAGACAAGCAGACAGCAAGGCTACAGCGCTTTATTACACGGGATTGAGTCAGCAGCGACTGAATAATCTGAAAGAAGCTGAGGCATCTTATCGTTCAGCGTACGAATTGCGACCATCGGCCGAAGTTGGTAAGTATTCGTTACAGGCTTTGCAGAATCTAGCTGGTAAAGGAAAGGCGACTCCCAACAGAGTTAACGCTGCTACTGCTTCTGCTGGTAATGATGACTTGAAGAATTTGCCGAATCAAATAAAGATCCCTTTTGTTAGAGGCAGCTCGCGACACTTGTTTGTTGATGGTTATATTAACGGCAAGGCTACTAGACTTATGTTTGATACTGGTGCCGAGGAGTGTTTTGCCAGCGCTGAGTTGCTTCAGGAGTTGAACTTAACTGTTCCTGCTAATTCGAGACCAATTCGGATACAAGGTTCAGTCGGTACCGTTACAGGGTTAGTAGCGCCTATGACTGTTCAAGTTGGCCCAATCAGTCGCTTAGTGCCTGTGCTGGTTGCACCCGGTGGGGTGGAGCCGCTTCTGGGACAGAGTTGGTTTCGCGGGTTTGACTATCAAATAGATAATCCCGGTGGATTTATTAGGTTCACAAAGAAAGGCACTTCTCAGTCGCTACCGTCTGATGTGCTAAAAGTTCCATTCAAGAAAATGGGCAACAACCTGTTGGTCAACATTCAAGTCAATGGAAGAGAATTGCCGATGATTTTCGATACGGGAGCTAACACCGTTACGATGTCGCAAGCTCATGCTGCTTATCTTGGTATCTCTATTCCAGCAGATGCACCACGCGGATATAGTAGTGGCATTGGCGGGTCAACCGAGACTGCTTTAGTATATGTCGATAGAATGCAATTGGGTCCAATCACCAAGGCGCATGTGCCTGTTTGGGTGTCGGCAGGCGATAAAATGCCGTTGCTCGGGCAAGAGTTTTTCCGGGATAGACCGTTTACTATCGACTACGACGAGAATGTAATTAAGTTTCTGCCGTAACTCTAGGAGCTACTTTCAATTGATGTTGTATTAACCGGGCGGTGGAATTGAGCCTGTAGCAAGCGGGTGTACATTGCATTTGCCGATTCCAGCGATTCATGAGTGCCGGATTCGACAATTTCTCCATTGTCCATGACGACTATCTGATCAGCGTGACGGACGGTGGACAGTCTGTGCGCAATAACAATAACCGTGCGGTTCTGCATCAATTTGTTGAGCGCTGCTTGCACCATGGCTTCCGATTCGTTGTCGAGAGCGCTTGTTGCTTCATCAAGGATAAGTATCGGAGCATCCTTTAGAAATGCACGCGCAATAGCCAGACGTTGTTGCTGACCACCGGATAAGCGAGCACCGCGCTCACCAATTGGTGAGTTGTACCCGCCAGGCAAATCCGTGATGAAGTCATGACAGAAGGCCGCTTTAGCTGCTGTTTCTATTTCTTCATGAGTGGCATCCAGTTTGCCCAAGCGGATGTTTTCTTCAACGGTCATGTTGAAGAGGAAATTGTCTTGAGAAACAATAGCTATCTGATTACGCAGGGACTCTAAAGTGTAGTCTTGCAAAGGTTTGCCGTCGATGTGAATTGCTCCGGATGTGACATCGAAGAAGCGCGGCACCAAATTTGCCATTGTTGATTTGCCGGAGCCGGATAGACCAACAAGAGCGACCATGCGCCCTGCTGGAATTGACAGATTGATGTCGCGTAGCACCATCTCCGGTACTGTCGGATAGCGGAAATAGACTTGTCTAAATTCTATGTTGTGGGCGCCCGACGGAAGCTCGACCGCGTTTGGCGAGTCGGTCAAGTCTGGTGGATGATCAAGAATATCGAAAATGCGAACTGCAGCAGCCAAAGCTGGTTGAATAATCCCTTGAATGCGTCCAAGGTTCTTAATTGGCGTGTAGAGTAGGAGCATGGCAATCAAGAATGAGGTCAATGAAGCCAGCGTCATAGTGTGATGAATAACCTGATAGCCGGCAACCCACATAACTGTGGCTACACCTATAGCGCCGATTAGACCTAAGATTGGTGATAGCAACGCTTCTGCGCGTACTGCTTTGGTTACGTTGCGAAAGACGTTCTGATTGGTGGAAATAAATCTGGAAGTCTGGAATGTCTCAAGATTGAAAGACTGCACAACCTTTGCGCCTTGAATTGATTCTGAAAGAACAGCAGTCAAATCACCAATTGCCTCTTGTCCACTCTTAGCTGATTTGCGGATTTTCTTGGATAGGATACTTACGGGGAAAACAATCAAGGAAAGTATGGACAAGGCAATAATGCTCAGTTGCCAGCTCTGCCATAACACAACACAGGTAAGTGAAATGAGAGTGACGATACGCGAGAGCATTGTTTGGAATGTTTGGGCAATAGCATTTTCGACAACTGCTACGTCATTTATCATGCGTCCTATTAGAACGCCTGATGATTGACCCTGGAAATAGAGCAGTGGTTGTTTTTGCAAATGAGTGAACAGCTCATTACGCAAGTCGCGAATGGCTGCAGCACCGACTGTGCGCACGCAGTAAGCTTCAACAAAGCGTGCTGTGCCTTGCACAACCATAAGTACAAGAACACCAATGGGGGCAAAATAAATGAGCCATTGTTGCCCTTCAATAAAAATACGCTGCAGACCCTGTCCTGCCAGCCAAGCAACAGCACCTTCCAAGCCACCTGCAGGAAGCGCGGCAAGAATGCCTATGAGAAATGTCGGCCAATAGGGTTTGATGTACTTGAGAATACGCAAATACAAAGCAGATTGCTCTGATAGTCCCATATTTGGTGACTTCATTGTCGCGTTCCTCCTAGAGCTGCCTTGTCATTTAACTTGAGAATTGAAAGAATCTGCTTGGTGGCGTTATCGGCAAAGTTGCCGCGCCCAAGCTCCGACCTCAACGACTGAAGCTGTTTCGAGAGATTTTCTCTGAAAGCAGGCACATCCAGCCAATCGAGCGTGTATTTTACAAGCTTTTCCGGGCGGCAATCCAGCATAACTAGTTCAGGAACCAGTCCCATACCGGCAAGCAGGTTTGGCCAGCCAATGCGCTTGATTGTCTTGAAAGCCAACAAAATGAGGAAAGACGGCCAGTCGCCGCGGTAATAGATGAGCATTGGTTTACCAAAGAGTGCTGCTTCCAGGGTGGTTGTGCCTGACTTGGCCCATAGAATATCGGCGTTAGCCATTAAGTCATAGTTTTCACCAGGCTCAGCGAAAAAGAGTCTTTTGCCGACCAACTCTGTGAGGTTGTATTTCTCAATGCGGGTATTGATGGCGTCTTTGATCATTGGCTTGGCAGCGGCAATAACAAATTGGCAATTTGGACGCTCTGCCAACAGCCATCTAATTGCATCAGCTAATACCGGCATATGCGCAGAAATTTCCTGTTTGCGGCTACCGGGAAAAATTCCTATTACCGGATCGTTCTCATTGAGTCCGTGCTTCCGGCAGAATTGGCCACGAGTGGAAAGTGCTTCTGGTTTTGGTAGATCAATTGTCAAAGGATTTCCTACAAACATGGCGTCTACGCCACGTCTTTTGTAGAGGGTTTCTTCGAAGGGATAAATGACCAGCATTTTGGTAACTGTTTTATCAACTGTTTTGATACGCCAGGGTCTCGAGCCCCAGACTTGCGGCGAGATGAAGTAAATGATTGGCAACTGAGGATAACGATTGCGCAATTCTTTGCACAATCGTAAATTCACTGCGCCGAAATCAGCAAAGAGAATTGCATCAGGCTTTCGTTTTTCGATTTCGTCCAAAACAGTTTGACGAACTTTAGCAATGTAAGGCAAATACTTGATGGTGCCGAAAATTCCAATTACAGAAAATGTCTGGCAATCGAAAAGAGTCTCCATGCCTTGTTCGGCAAGAGCGGGTCCGCCGACACCCCAGACATTTATGTCCGGTACCGCTTTTTTTAAGTTGGCAATTACGTGTGCCGTATGTTTGTCGGCAGACAAATCACCAACCATTACAAACAACGAGGTCACTTCTCACCTACGTGTAGAGCCACTGTCCCCATGGCTAGTTTGCGCCATTTGATATTTGTGAGACCCGCTTGCGCAAACATTTTGCTGATTTTGTCAGGGGTGGGATAAGTCTTCAATGACTCAGGCAAATATGTGTACGCCTGACGATCTGATTGCAAAAGATCGCCGACAATAGGAACTACAGAACCGAAGTAAAAATTGAAGAGTTGAGCAAACAGCGGCGTGTCGGTGTGTCCCAGATCGAGATTTATTACTCGTCCA
>JAKFVJ010000400.1 GCA_021732245.1 Candidatus Obscuribacterales bacterium
CAGCTCTCTTAAATACATGACCCCGGCAGCCTATGCTGCCAAACACTCAAACCAAGCACTGGAGGCAGACAAACCACAAAACGTTAAACTCTCTGCTTGACGTGGCACATATCTTGGGGGCAGATCAGGAAGGATGTCTTGTATGCAAGAGTGTTGCGGTAAGTCAGGTCTCATAGTATCTCCATCGTTCTGTTAATTGTGCGGATGATAGTGCTATGAACACCGCTATTATTTGGAGGTGTTGGCGCTTGGCTTGTGCTGGCTGGACTTTGTCATCGACTCCATGTAGGGCTTAATCTGATCAAAGAAGTTTGTACCGAAATTTCCGGTAGCAGTTTTGATCTTAATTTGTAGAATTTGTTTGTGGAATGAATCAAAATCGGCTTTTTGTCCGTACCCAAGCTCCTGGGCATACTTGATCTGTGTATCTGCAGCATTTAGCAGATCAGACAGTTTTTTGCTTTCTTGCTGGGTTCGATTTTGCTTTTTGGCAAGCTGCTCTGCTTTTTCCAAATAGATTCGGGCGCCGACAACGGGTAGCGGGACTACAACGTCGGTCACTACTAAAGTGTCAAGGGTTCGCTGGAGTAATGCCTTTGCCTCGCCGGGCTTATTTTGGTCAATCAGTTTGGCGGCTGTCTTAAGGGCGCCCGGATAAGTAGCCAACGGAATGTTGATTGTGCTGATGATGGTTTCGCTGGACAGCCCGGAAAGTAAATTTCTTGCATCTTGAACGCGGCCTTCCCTCAAGGCTTTTTCAGCCTCTTGCTTGCTCTTCTTAATTGCATCGAGAGTACCGTTGATATTGCTGGTAACCACTCTAACGTCGATTGGTACTAGAGATATCTTTGGATCGCGCGCAAGAACTATTTCCAGCTTTCCTGTGGCTCTTTCAACAGCAGCCAGGGACTCCTTGCTCTTTCCTTCATCCAACAGTTTCAGTGCATCTTGCGTTTCGCGCAAAGTGGAAACTGCTTCTGAGACTATTTCCTTTCGCTTGTCCGTGGTTTTTTGTTCGGACCGTTTTGTGGTTTCCGTTTTTGTTGCTTTGTCTTCTGCGGTTTGTGTAGCGGACAAAGCAAGACCAGCAGGTCCTAGATTGCCCAGCGAAAGTGTCACTACAATTAACATCAATAAACACAGTTTGAAGATACGAGAATTATAAGATGGGGTAATCATCGTTTAAGCCTCCTTCAGTTTAATTGAATGGTCTAGTAGGTGCGCAAATCAGAGAGTTACGTCATTGACTTTTGATAGTTAGTTTCTTGCCCTCGCTTTGGAGGGCGTGGCTTTTGGGTATCACAATGGTCAGGACACCATTTTTCAGGCTGGCTTGAGCATTTTCACTCTGCACCTTGCAGGGAAGAGCAACAGTCCGTTCAAAAGACCCATATGATCTTTCTACAGCCTGAAATCCGGTGCCGTCATTCAAAGCCTTTTGTGTGGTTTCTGATTTCTTGTCTCCTTTTATTGTGACCAAGTCGTCAGTTACGGTCACATCAAGGTTCTTATCATCGATACCAGGCACTTCAGCGGTGATCTCAATTGCATCAGCGGTTTCAGAAGTGTCGATTCGCGGAATGTATGCACCCAAACCAACTGGGAATGCCCATTTCTTATCCGGATTTGACGACATCACATCGAAATTTCGCATCAGCCAATCGGCGTCCGGATCATGCAACATTGTCCGCCACCATGGTTCAAACATGCTGGATGGTAAACTCATTTTTGATGCCGACTCGCGCATCTTGTTAATAGTGGAATCCAGATCCGAAGGCGTTTGATCATGTTTTGATTTGCCAGAGTGGATACGCACCGGCATGCCGGATTTATCTTTGGTGATGTTATTGGAGTTGCCACTGTCTGCCGCGTAAGACTGCAGCATCTGACTACCGGACAATAAAAGAGCTAAGGCCGGTAATAATATTAGTAGGCCAAATTTTGCCCATTGAACGACAAAAGATTCTGGATACTTCCAAATGTAACTCATCGAAATCTCCTTCTCAAAAACTCGTTGTGTACATTGAAACCGGCTTTTATGCGGTTTGCACGGTAATCTTTCTTGGAAGGGCGTTTTTACTCTTGGGCAGTACTAATTTGAGTACGCCGTTTTTGACTGATGCTTGAATTCCGTCTCTGTCAATTTCATTTGACAGAGTAAAAACGCGTCGATAGTCACCAATGCCATACTCGGCGTAAGTCAAGCCATATTCTTCAACCTTTGGTGTCTCTACACGACCGTAGATTGTGAGTATGTTGTGCTCAAGTGTAATATCGACTGCATCTTGTCTCACACCAGGCATATCCGCCATAAGTAGCAAATGATCTTTGGACTCATATATGTCTGTTCTTGGAATGAACACCTTATTTGTCCTGGTCTGCTCTGTGCCATTTTGCACGGCTTCGACTTTGTTTGTCTCCATTAGTTCAGTAGGCATAACAATCCTCCTTTATCGCAGAAGAAATACTATTCCGATATGACGCCAATTTTTCGTGGCTGGTCCGCTTTAGCCCGTGGCAAGGTAATTTCCAACACCCCATTGCTAAAATGCGCCTGCACTTCATCTCCTTCCACCCTAAATGGAAGTTGGAGCGAGCGGGTAAATTGACCGTGTCCACGCTCTTGGCGATGACATGTTAGTTCCTCTTGGGGGATTTCTGGGTTTCTAGATCCCTTGATTGTAAGAGAGTCATTAACTAACGAAATTTCAATATCGTTTGGATCTATTCCCGGGATTTCCGTGCGGGCGATCGCTCCGTTTTCGGAAGTCCATACATTAATAGGTGGGAATTCTTGAGTCGATGGCCATTTCTCTACCGACATTAAGCGACTTAACTGTTGCTGAAGCCGCTGCATGTCTCTAAGAGAGCTGAACAGATCCGTGTCTGCAATTCTCTGTAGCAACATAACTTACGCCTCCTTTGTTTATATAAGCTGCCATAAAATTGGATTTTGTATCCACTAAATAATTTACTGATTGCGATGCACCCAGCTCTCAAAATACACTTTTTTTTAAACCTGCAATGAAAAGTATTTGCTACGGCCGGCAGTGACAATATAGTTGGTTTTTTACTGTGCGATTAATGATAAATGTAGGTGCCTGTTTTAATCAGGCAATAGCCAAACGGCAGTACCTGACCAGGTTTCAAGGAGTGCATAAAAAATACCAAAAAACTCTTGACCGAGAAAAAAGTTTTTGCTATAAAAATCTTGGAAGGGTTCAAATTCCTTCCGCTTGAGTTAGTTAAATCTCCATTTTCATCGAAATTTGAAGGAGGTTGGTTTACCCTACTTGATCGGTTTGACAATTGAATACCATTCATAATAAATTGCCGGCCCGTTAGGCTGGATTTGAAGCACGGATCGGGCGGCAGTACAAAGGTGCTGCCGCCTTATGGAAATTCTTTTCTAATCACAAAAAACTCACAAGATACACAAACAACAAAATCATTCCACTATGGAGGCGCGGAGGTGATTTCGATGTTAGGTATGAATTGGATTGAAGATTATCTCAAAGCAGGGTGTCCTGAAACGCCCAAGGAGCAATTGACACTCTTGGCTCACAACACAGATCAAAAAATAAGGATGCGGGTTGCCGAAAATCCCGGAACGCCGATGGAAGTTCTGGAATATCTGTCAAAGGACGAGAATTCGGATGTTCGGTTAGCGGTTGCCACGAATTCAAATTCCTCATTAGCAATGATCCGTGTGTTGGCTTGTGACAGCGATCCAACAGTGAGACATGGGTTGGCGGAAGATCCAAATACGCCTTGTGAAATCCTGAAAGTATTATTGGAGGATAGCAATCCGTATGTAAGCTGTCGGGCAAGCAAGACAATGCAGGCTCTAGGATTACTCACGCCTGAGCCCGCGGAATCCAACCGGTTGTATATGTGGCCGGGTTTGAATCGCCAGCGTTTTGCATAAAGTCATAAAGTAATTACTTCGGACATTTAACTTGTAGGCAGGAGGTGGTCACCATGAAATCATTGTCGGCCAGTTTTGCCAAATCTTGTTTATTGGGAAGCATGTGTATCTTTGCTTTCCCAATAGTATCCGCAGTAGCAGAACGGGCGCCCACACAGTCTGAAATGTGGACAACACAAAAAGAAAGTCGACAAGATCATGTTGTTTTTCCCGTAAAGAAAGATAGGCGAGAACAACAATTCATCAGGAAATTGTTACGACCTAGTGAGCGGGGGCTTCTCTTTGAGCCGGCATCCGACCTTCAGAGTTTAGTGTGATTTTGGCTATCGAGGTCTAATACCTCGATGCCACCACTATGCCCTCGCGATCACGGGGAATTGAGGCGCATGCTCTGTTGAGCAAGGTGTCACTGGCACTGCCAGATACTCACACAGTGCCCGATGCGCCGCAAGGTATTCTTGTCGCAAGATTCTAAAGTTCGACCTGGCTACGTCTTCGCTGTTTGAAGAAAAGCCTGCGACCTGCATGCGCAAGTGCAGATTGTGGAACTCGTCATCGGAGAGCTCGTCCTGTGGAACCAACTTCAAGCTGAAAATGCCGGCAAATTCATTCAACAACCTGCAGCCACTTAAATACGTTAACCTTGCAGAGAAGCACTCCATGTCGGGATTCATACTTAGCATAAGCGCTGTCGAGTCAAGAACTGCACCGACTGCAGTGAGCCATGACGTGAAAGGGTCGTTCGAGCGAAAGTACGGAAGGATCGGGTAGGTCTTGTGTGTCTCAAGTACATTGGCGCACCAGTGATGCCATTCATCAAAAAAAGCAGGAAGACAGTTGCGTCCGTGCATCCGCGAATATGTCTCGAGTATCGCTATACCAGATGGTGGAGATCCTCCCACATTCGATGTTAGTGATACCAACACTTCCCTGTCCTGTATCGACCCTATCAGCGCGAACACGATAGATACTACAGAGGCAGTCATGATCATTCCAGTGAATGCGCCACCTAGCAAAAGAAACCTGACATCATGTGTCTTCGCTACAAACTCAGAAGCGCCAACAGTCAAAACGGATGCTGCTGAAACGTAAAAGGCTGTCAACGGTGAATCGAGGGCCGGTCCAAACTTTGAAGCAAGGGGGAAAGAAATCAACGCAAATGAGAGCGCGAGGAGGCAAATCCAGATGACCAACAGTGTCAGCAGAAAAAATGGCGCAAATAAGCTGAATATCTCCGCCTTGCGTGCCGGTGATTTGACTTTTGAAGCGATAAAGAAAAACGGCGGCCAGAAGACTTTGTGCACTAAGAAAGGGGCGAGGCATAGAGTGGTGCTCATTCCGCGCGGTACCACGCTTTGAAAAACATCTCGCAAAACAAGGACCATCAAAACCACACCTAAAAGGGATAGTATCATGCTTCGCCCTCCTCGTTGCGCGATAGCGCATGGCGCTTGTAATCGAAACAGGCAACCTCAGCAATTATACGATGACAGGCTTTATCTCGATGGCGGTAAGCGATCGTTTGACGCCTTCTTGGTGGATAATTGTCCTAAAGGGGTGAATCTGGTGAACAAATCGCTGCTACTGAATGCATCCAAAACTATTCTCTGCCTTTTGATCTTATTGCAGCCTCTGGTGCCGACTTGCCAAGCAGAAGGCGCGTCCTCGATTGGTAGCGAAACCATTAAGTCTCCCACGACCGCTGTCATTCCCTTGTCGCAGTTGAAAAGCAGGGAGCGAAGATTATTTGATCTCATCAAGACTGGAAACTACCAGGCAGCACAGCAGGTGCTCAGAGCGGAGTTGCGCGGGGCAAGCCCTGAAGACAGTCCGGAGCTGCTGAGTTTGTTGAGCTATGTAGATTTGCAGCTGAATAGAGTTTCTGCAGCCATCACCGATTTACGCAGAATTGATCCTGCAACATCACAAACGATAAGACAACGGATTGTGACGCTCAAGCGTACAGCAGATCTGTATCTGCAAGTGAGAAAAGAATCGCAAGCCAAGTCAGCTTATAAGGAAGCTTTGTCTCTTTGCGGTAAGCTCGACCGCACTGATCCCGTTATCGTCGAGATTCTTGAGCCCCTCATCGGTTGTGTGCTGCGCGACGAGGGGTACCGGGCTGCTCAGCCCTATGCCGATCAGCTGGTCGATGTCTGCCGTGACAGGGCAAAGTCGGGAGAGCTTTCCGACGTGGCCTCGCTTTTCTATGCATATTGCGAGCTATTGCAAATTTACAGTCAAACCGATATGAACCAACACAAACAAGTGTTGGCAGAGATGATGCCGTTTCTGGACAGGCTTCTAAAGCTGCGTGCTCAAAATGAGGGTGACACACCGGAGACCGAAGCAGCAGCATTCCAGAAGATGCAGGACGCTCTGCTTCTTTCGTACATTACGATAAACAAGCCGCAGAGACTCTCAGAGTTTTTGTGGCTGTCCAGGCAATTTCGTGCACGCTCTCTGCCGCTTATAGACTGGCAACCCAACGAGCAGAAGCCAAAGGCAGTGCTCTTGTGCGTCCCTGCGCTCGGACTTGAAAACAGAGCATTCATGCCGTTTGCCAAGGAAATGGCCGGGAGGGGTTTCGCCGTTTACGCGATGGACGTACGCGGCTTTGGCGCCTGGCAGTCGGAATATGGATCGGAAACCGTTGACTTCAAGCATGCCTTGGCTGATATTCAGGCATTGATACAGATTGTCAAAACAAGACACAAAAACTTGGCTGTTTTCTTGGTTGGCGAGTCGATGGGGGGCGCATTAGCGCTTCGAGCCGCATCGGAGTTCGGCAGTGATATGGACGGTGTCATTTCATCTGTTCCGTCGGCTGAGCGTCACGGCGGAGGGAAAATGGCAGCTCAGGTAGCTATCCATTTCTTGCGCAGCCCGCACAAACCGTTCGATATAGTGAGTGATATCGCAACACAAGCCACGAGTCAGAACGAGCTAATCGAGATTTGGAAGAAGGATCCGAAAGCGAAGATTGGATTGTCGCCGATTGAGTTGATTGAATTCGATCGATTTATGAAAATTACGGAATCGCGCTGCTCTTTAATCCGTAGTACGTCAGTCATGCTAATTCAGGGTCTCGCCGACAAGCTTGTGAAACCGAGTGGAACGTACACAATGTTCGATAAGATAAACTCGGCCGACAAGGCGCTGATAATCATAGGTAAGGCCGAGCATCTAATTCTTGAAACCACCAATCAATCGAAACTGCTCCTTCAGGGATTATCGGCGTGGCTCGAAAACCATATTGATGACGCCAGAAAGACTGTGCCGGGTACTTAGTTAATTGAAGATTGATTTCGGGCGGCAAATTATGAATAACATTGGTTAACCAAGTGTCTGTATTAACTCTGGGTGGGGTAAATCCTATCTAGTGAGTAACCGGTAGACGGATTTATGTTTCTCAAAGATCACTTTGATGATTCCCGCCGGCTGAATTTGATGTTTGAGGCGGTAGAGGCTGCGCGCAATGGCGTGGTTATTACCGATCCTAATCGTGCGGATAATCCAATTATTTATACTAACCCTGCTTTTACCGAAATTACCGGTTATGAAGCCGAGGAAATATTAGGACGAAATTGCCGCTTCTTGCAGGCAGACGACAGAGATCAACCGGCGCTAAAGGAAATCCGCTTGGCTCTTGAACAGGCACGACCGGTCTCT
>JAKFVJ010000252.1 GCA_021732245.1 Candidatus Obscuribacterales bacterium
ACTCCCAGTAAGAGAATCAATTGGTGAATAGATATTTGTTGGCAGACACCTAGAAATCCGATTGGAGTTCTAAAATCATTCCAGGGGAATTTGAGCAGGCGAGGCAATTTGTCTTGCATCAGGCGCATCCAGGCAGATGGGCTTTTCTTCACTTCTTCCTGCCACAAGGTAATAAGACTTCTACTTTCGATGCCACGTCCGTCAGGATAAGGTACCGAAAGCCATCCTTGAGTTTCTGCATTGTTGCCAACGAAGAAGTTGTAGTGCCCAACTCTGTCTACAAGTAGTGTGCTGGTGCCGAAGGCTATTCTCTGCAGGGCAATCCATGGCATAGCCACGGCTAGATAGCCGATTGTCATCAAAGCGATGGACGTGATTATTTTTGCTTTGGATTTGTTGTGCCAATAAGTGAGCACAGTAATCGGTACTAGTGCGGCCGTCATTACAAGCATTATTGAGCGGGTCAGTTGCAAGCAAATGGCAGTAAAGCCTTTGAGTAATTGTGAGACTGCCCAACCAAATTTATTTTGCGGAGTTTCATTGTTGGCTGCCATAAAATCCTTCACAACAAGCCAAACTAAGAGACTCATGAGAAAGACGGCAAAAGTTTCGGAATAAAGCCTTCCGCTGTTGACGATAAATCCCGGATAGGTTGCACTTAAAATGCCGGCGGCATAACCAACTTTGCGATCCCAGACTAAATAGGCTGTGTGAGCAATCAGCACAGCAGTGAATGCGCCAATAAATGACTGCAGTCCTAGCATTAGCATCCAGTTGCTGGTATCAAATTCAGTGCCGGTTATAAAGAAACCGGCAATTAGAAATGTCGGGAAGACGGGACTGGAGATTTTGAGTTCATTCAAAAAACCGAGCGTTGTTTGAACCGAATGTTGCGTTGCTTCACTTGCTTGTCCCATGAGACAGGCAAATGCGTCCTGCCAGAAAGAAGCGGGAAGATCTTTGAGTGAGTGCAAGACAATGGCATTGCGTAAGTATTCGGATGCGTCGCAGGAGGCATAGGCGTTCATATGAGGTGCATCAAAGTTGAACCAGAAGCGAATGGTTAGTGCCAGAACGTAGATAGTCACCCAGATAGCAGGCGAATTGAAATAACCTGTCGGCTTTGCCGGAGGCTTGGATGTGACTCGACCAGCCGCTTGAGCGGCCGGTGGTGTCCTGTGCTGTTGCCCGGAGAACATAATTGGCAGTATTTTACCAAGTACTACTTGTAATCTATTTGAAAGCTTTCTTATAGGCGGTTGTTTCCGGAGAAGAGCGCATGCAATGCGCCCCTACGGTACGAGGGGCGGGTGAAAAGTACCTAAGACCGGGCTGGCTGCAAAGTGGCAAGGGAAGAAATGGGGTATTATTAGTGACCGGATTGGATTCCGTTAAACGCTTTGGGAGCGCTTTGGCGTGAAAAAAGTTTTACTTACTGTTCACAAGTTTTTCCCGGAGCACCGGGCCGGCACTGAGGTGCTGACGCTCAAGGCCGCTCAGGAATTACAGCGGCGCGGCTATGAAGTACTTGTCGTTACTGCCAATCCGCCGGATTTGGATGCTAATAATCGCGCGGCTGCCAAAGTCAGTTCGGCAATAAATGACTTTGTCCACGACGGTGTGCCTGTTCATGTTATTGAAGAACCACTGCGCCTGAAGGACTACGAATTTTCTTTCGAGTTCAATCATCCTCATGTAGCTGAGCATTTTGACGGCATTCTTGAAAATTTTGCTCCTGATCTTGTGCACATTTTCCATGCGCAGAATTTGTCAGCGAGCATTATTGATAAAGCCAGAGCAAGAAACATTCCAGTTGTTGCCTCCACAACAGACTTTTGGTTTGTCTGCCCACTTGTTCAATTGAAAAGGCAAGACGGTGAAGTTTGCCGCGGTCCGAAATCACCCGGTGCCAATTGCTTAACTTGCTATACGCCGAAACTGTTTCCTCCGGTTAGTGAATTTAAGGAAGCGGTACTGCAGAAATATCCGGTACTGGAAGGACTTATTCCTAAAGGTCTGGATGATGTAGGCTTCTCCGCGCTCTATGCACTTTATCTTTCCGGTAAGGCAATACCGGCAGCTTTGTCGACTTGCCAGAGAAGTGGTGCGCTTATTGAAGCCGCCAACAAATTGCAAGCAATTATGGTGCCGACCAAACTCATGGCGGACATCTTTGCAGAAAACGGTATTAGCAAAGATAGATTGCATTTAGTGCCGTTTGGTATTGATACCAAACTTTTGACACCATATGTGAACAAGACAGCAAGCAATGTTGTGCGCATTGGTTATATTGGCACAATTTTTGAACACAAAGGTGTTGATTTATTGGTTGACGCGTTTCAAGCTTTGCCTTCCGATGTGGCGGCAACTCTCACTATTTACGGAGACCTTAAGCAATTTCCCGATTACGGAAATGTCATTGAGCAAAAGGCTAAATCAGGTGCCAATGCCGGCAAAATTACTCTGGCTGGAACATTCCCGAATGCTGAATTAGGACAAGTATTGAGCAATATTGATGCGTTGGTTGTGCCTTCGCGCTGGTATGAAAATACTCCACTTGTTATACAGTCGGCGCTCGCCACAAAAACACCTTTAATTGCCACTGATTTGGGCGGCATGTCCGAGCTCATCAAACACGAGCAAAACGGCTTACTCTTTGAACTTAACAACATGCCCTCACTAAAAGAGAAATTAGAGTCAGTGATAACTGATCCAAGCAAGTTGAAAATATTCCGTGACAACATCGCCGAAGAGCGCACAGTTGGCGATATGGTTGATGATATTGAGCGGATATATGGACAGGCTTTTGCGTCTCAAAGCGAAAAGTCTAAATATGCTATAGTGGCGGACTGATGAAAGCACTTGTTATCGGTGGCAACGGTTTTATTGGCACGAACCTCGTTGAGGGGCTGCTTGCCGATGGTTATCAGGTGCGCGTTTTAGACCGTTATCCCAGCCGCTATCGCGAGCCATTTGCCGGCGTCGAATACGTAGTTGGTGACCTGGGCAATCATGGCGATGTCATTGCCTCCGTGAAGGGCATCGATCATGTTTTTCATCTGGCTTACACGACATTGCCGCAAACGTCTAATGACGATCCTGTCTATGACGTCCGATCAAACATTGCAGACACGGTTCAACTCTTGCAGGAGTGTCGAGCCGCCAACGTCAAGAAAGTAATATTCATCTCGTCTGGTGGCACCATATATGGTGTGCCTCAGCAAACACCTATACCGGAAGAACATCCAACAGAACCAATTTGTTCCTATGGCATAAGCAAATTAGCCATCGAGAAATACTTGAAGTTATTCCACCATTTGTGGGGACTCGAGTATGTTGTTGCCCGTCTTTCCAATCCTTATGGTGAGCAACAAAATCCAAACTCCAAGCAAGGCGCAGTAGGCGTCTTCCTCGGTAATATTCAGCAGGGCAAGCCCATAACAATCTGGGGCGACGGCTCTGTTGTGCGCGACTACATTTACATTGGTGATGTGACTAACGCCCTTATCGCTTGCGCCAAATACAATCCGGGACCAAACGATCACCGCGTATTTAATATCGGCGAAGGAAAAGGCTGCTCTCTCAATCAACTAATTGATGCGTTGAAGGAAGTAGTCGATAAACCTGTCGAAGTAGTTTATACACCTGCGCGAGCAGTAGATGTGCCTGCCAATGTGCTCGATATTGAAAGAGCCAAGAAGTATCTTAAATGGGCGCCGGAAATGGATCTCAAAGAAGGTTTGAGACGCAGTTGGAAGTGGGTAAGCTCACTTAGTCTTGTTTAGATAGCCCAATCCGGATATCAAATTGTCTTGAAGCTTTTTACCGCCTATGGCGTTTAAGTGGGCGGAGTCCAAAAAGTCGCTCCGGCTATATGTTCCTGGCGTATCTAAATTCAAGTATGTCCCGTCGGATTTTTGCGTTAGGTTGCGCGTATCTGTGAGGTAACTGTCGTAGAGTTTTTTGTTGAGTAAGTTTTTGTTCTTGTCCATTAGAGGCATATTGAATACAACTAGCTTTATTTGTTTCTCTTTGCACAAGTTTGCCAGTCTTTCAAAGTAAGAAAGTTCTTGCGCGTAACGCTGGAAATTAGCTGGATTGTAGCGGCTTTTGTACTCGGTGGAGTTGTCGTCCCATTTCGGTTTTGCGGCAGATACTTGGGACTCAAGCGCTGTGCAAACGGAACCATTCTCCTTTGTTGGAATTGGCGCGGCAATTTCTTCTTTGGGCGCGGTCTTTCGTGTTGTTGCTTCAAATAAAGTTGCCGGACGATTGAAGAAGTCGCATGAGGCAGCTGTTAAAAATGTTCTGTAATCCGCTTTTACGCGATAGTAGTACCAGATGTAGCGTACAAATAAATCGCCAATCTGCGGTAATTGCAGGTTGCGTGTAAATATGTCGTTGACGCAGCGCCAGTCAGCCAATACTTCGTAGACGGGAGTCTGTCCGACTGCTGGAACCGTGTTATCGACAAAGTCGCGTGGAGCAATTCCATAAAAAACATACTTGGGTTTGCGACCGTCATCGATGGCTCGCGACAAGAGCAAGTAAGCTTCCGATGCCATGCAACCGTAACAGCTAAGATTGAAAATATTCAGCGGCTCAATGATTTTTGCCAAGTTGTCCTGCAAATAACGTGCTTTTGTGTAAACGCGTACTTGCCCAACTTTGGTGGCATCCGGTTCGCCTTTGTATTGATAGTCGCAATAGGCAATTGCCGTCATCGGTAAGGACGATCCCAAAACTAACGCATCCGGTTTTATGGACGACTCAAAGAATTCCGGGATTTTGCTTACAACAGGATTTTGGTCGAGCGGCAAATATTGGGTTGCCTTAACATGTTTTAAGGGGCGCAGTGTGTAGATGGCGTAGTCAATAGCCAAGAGCGCAATCAAAAGCCAAACAAGGACGCTTGAGCCCATGTAGTGCCAAAGCTTCAATTGCTTGGGCGGCTTGGATGGTTTTAATTTGGCTGTCGCTGTCTGCACTGATGCCTTACTCTTATATCGCAGCAAGTATAGTTTGGAATTCCCAAGCTATCCTTGACTACTCCTAATGTTTTAGAACTATTCTTGTTCTAAAGTAGTATCCAAAGCTTACACGAGTAACGTTGACCAGGAATATCCCAACGGTGGACAATTTTGCGTTGCTGGAAGTAAGAAAGGTGAGATCCGGTGCTAGGGAAACAATTCATTTCTATGCCTGCCACGCCTGCCGAACTATCAATTGTTGTCGCGGTCTACAACGAAGACCCACGCAATTTGCTGCATCTACTGGAACGACTCTGGAAGGCTATTTCGCCTACAGGCATGTCCTATGAAGTTATTTTTGTAAACGACGGCAGCGGCATAAAAACATCTGCTGCCTTGAAGCAGATTGCCGGCGAAGTTGATTATGTGAAGTTGGTTATGCTGTCGCGTAATTTCGGGCAGCAAGCGGCAATTACTGCCGGCTTTGATCATGCTGTTGGACAAGCTGTGGTCAACATTGATTCAGACTTGCAAGACCCGCCGGAACTAATTCCACAGATGCTTCAAAAGTGGCGTGAAGGCTTTGATGTTGTCTATGCCACACGTTCGACAAGACGTGATCGTTTCGGCAAGCGTCTTCCCGCATTTCTTTTCTATCGTCTGCTTGGTGCTATGTCTAGCGTGGATATTCCGTGGGACACAGGCGATTTTCGTTTGCTTGATCGCAAAGTTGTGGATGCTCTTAAATCCATGCCGGAAAGAACACGCTTTTTACGCGGCATGATTCCTTGGCTTGGCTTTAAGCAAATTGGCATTCCTATCGATCGCGACGCGCGCGAAGTTGGTGAAAGTACTTACACCATCAAAAAGCTTTTGATATTGGCCATGGACGGCATTTTGTCCTTCTCGTCCGCACCACTTTATCTGGTGTCGATGATTGGTGCTGTCGTACTAGGCATTGGTGTTCTAGGTTTGGTGCTCTGGTTGGCCTTGGCGGGGATGACTAAGAGCGCTGTCCTGGATCCTGCGTTTGTCACGTTGGCTCTTATGACTTTTGCCGGATTGCAAATTTTGTGTTCGGGTATTGTTGCCGTTTACCTGGGCAAAGTGCTCGATGAGGTTCGTGCTCGTCCAACTTACTTGGTTGCCGAACGGCTTGGTGAGCCGTTTGCACAAGATGCCGTGGAAGAAACTACCGCAGCAGTCGTGCAGAACAAATCCGGACATTTAGTCAAATAACGAATTAGATACTAGCTACAGCTACAATCGATCCGCCGAAATTCAGGTCGTGATCTTTGAGAATACTGTGTTCTAACCGCGCTGTAACCAAAAGAATTTGGTTGAGCAGCATGGGCGGCAGCTTTACCTCATCGGACAAGATCTGTGCTGCTTCTGTTGCTGTTAGGTTTTGCGGTATTCCTGCAGTCATCAACATGCGCAACAGGAGCAAAGGCAAAAGTGGAGCGAAGAAATAGGTGACTTGCGGGTTTTTAAAACCGGCTGCGACCAACACATCGGTCAATGATTCGCGCGTGTAACGTCTGTAGTGACCATACATTTCATCCATGCGTGACCAGAGCCAATTGTGGGCTGGTACAGTTAAGAAAATTTTGCCGCCTGGATTCAAATATTCGCGCACTTGCATGAGTGCTTCTTTGTCATCGTCAATATGTTCGACGCAATCGAATAGTCCTATGGCGTCAAAGCGCTTGTTGGTCTTGTCCTTTAAACTGAGTAAGTCGCAAGGGTAAACAGGAATTTGCGGATAGCGTTCTTTGCTCTTTTTAATTCCATATTTGTTTTGCTCGCAACCGGTAGCGTCTTTGACGCCGTGCTCGTAGAGATAACCAAGCACATTGCAAGCGCCGGAACCAATTTCTAAAAATGACTTGTTTTGCCAGTCAGGAAAAGACTCTTTGAAGAGGCGAAAAATTCGTTCGTTGCGGGCTACGTACCAAAAATGAAGTCTATCTATTTTTGATACGGCGTCATACGCGAAGTGCCCTTGGGCAATCGCGTGTTCAATAGGTGGCGCTGATTTGTCCAGTACTTGGGTCATTGGCTCGCAGTCCTGCCCCGCTTCCAGGGCAAAGCTAGATAGTAGCCCAAAGATGCTAAGAATGGCGCGTTTATGAACCTGAGAGTTGCTTGATGTTAGGTGCCTCTCATACCACTATTTTGCCAAGTGGCTCGAGCTATAATATGCAAGTCTCTTTACCCTTAATAAGAAATATACAGGTTGTAAAGAGCGCCCCGGCATTCTATAGGCGGTGTCATGAAGCACTCGGCGTTGCAATTTTTGATGTGTCTCAAATGTGAGTCGAGTCTTGAGCTGATTGTCAAAGAAGCAGAAGACATTGCCGGTGCTTACGAGCCGGAAATTATTGCAGGAGAATTGGTCTGCAAGTCTTGCCCTCAACGTTATCCAATCGTGCGCGGTATCCCACGTTTTGTGTTGTCTGACTTGAGCAGTGGCAACGATATTTTGAGCGGACATAAATTCGGCATTTCCTGGCAGCAGTTCAGCCGTTATGACGAAAAATATCGCAACCAATTTTTTGACTGGGTAAATCCCGTTACCCCCGCATTCTTGCGCAACAAAACAATTCTTGAATGTGGTTGCGGCAAGG
>JAKFVJ010000250.1 GCA_021732245.1 Candidatus Obscuribacterales bacterium
CACCTGTTTCATAAGCGAGAATTTGTTGTGTGCGCAATGCGATGTGCGCAGCCTTTTGTGTTGGCAGACCAAGTACTTCATCCATTGAATTTGTATGCAATGATTGTGTGCCGCCGAGAACTCCCGCCAGTGCTTCAATTGCAGTACGAATGATATTGTTTTCCGGCTGTTGTGCAGTCAAGCTGCAGCCGGCTGTTTGCGTATGGAAACGCAACTTCAGCGTGCGCTCATTGTTTGAGCCGTAATGGTCGCGCATGCGTTTAGCCCAAATGCGGCGAGCTGCACGATATTTGGCAATTTCTTCAAAGAAGTCGATGTGCGAGTTAAAGAAGAAGGATAAGCGTGGCACGAATTCATCGAGCTTGAGTCCGGCTTCAAGACCTGCATCAACATAGGCAAATCCATCGGCAAGAGTAAATGCCAATTCTTGTACGGCTGTGGCACCGGCTTCTCTAATGTGATAACCGGATACTGAAATAAAATTCCATCTCGGTACATTGTTTGTCGTAAATACCATCATGTCCTGAATCAACTTCAGTGCCGGACGTGGCGGCAAAAGATATGTCTTTTGAGCGATGTATTCTTTGAAGATGTCGTTCTGCAAAGTGCCGTCTAATTTCTTCCAGTCAAAACCGCGCTTTTCGGCGTTTGCCAAAAACATGGCAAAGACGATGGAAGCTGGGCCATTTATGGTCATTGATGTAGAGACAACATCAAGCGGTAATTCATTGTAGAGAATTTCGATGTCTTCCAGACTGTCGACGGCAACACCGCATACGCCAACTTCACCATGAGCGCGTGGATGATCGGAGTCGTAACCCATTAATGTCGGCAGATCAAATGCTGTAGACAAGCCTGTTTGACCTTGCGCCAAAAGATATTTGAAACGAGCGTTAGTTTCTTCCGGTCCGCCGAATCCGGCAAATTGACGCATGGTCCACATTTTGCCGCGGTACATATCGCGGTGAATGCCGCGTGTGTATGGGAAAACACCAGGGTCGCTTAGATCTTTTTTGTAGTCCCAACCTTTTAAATCGTCAGGTGTGTAGTAAGTTTTGAGCGGAATATTGGACAGGCTGTACTTAATTTCGTTAGGTTTTAACGACTGTTCTTTTAATTCCGGCTTTATCTTTTCTTGGACCATTTTTAGCTGCTACCTTCGTGTCATTTCCGAGACTAATTTTGAACCCGGATTGATATGATCATCACTTGTCAGTCTACACTATAGATGGCTGCCCGTGATGAGTTCCGAGAGGGAGATTTAATGACAACATCTACTGCGATGTCCGGCACAGAAATGGTTAAGGCAATCTTGTCTTCTGATAAGCCGATTGAGGTTAGAGCTCCCAGTGGCAACACGCTTGTTTGCAAGGGCTGGATTCAAGAAGCTGCACTACGGATGCTCTTGAATAATCTTGATCCTGAAGTTGCTGAGCATCCCCAAGAATTGGTTGTATACGGTGGTTCGGGAAAAGCGGCTCGCAACTGGCAGTCTTTTAAGGGCATTGTAAAGGCGCTCACAGAGCTGGGTTCAGATGAAACACTTTTGGTTCAGTCAGGCAAACCGGTGGGCATTTTAAAGAGCCATACAGATGCGCCACGTGTTTTAATCGCCAATTCGAATCTTGTGGGTGCCTGGGCAAATTGGGACTATTTCCGTAACCTCGAGCGTAAAGGCTTGATCATGTATGGACAGATGACAGCGGGCTCCTGGATATACATCGGTACGCAAGGGATATTACAGGGAACATACGAAACATTCGCCAGTTTGGCCGACAAGCATTTTGGCGGCAGTCTCAAAGGCAAGCTCGTACTTACCAGCGGATTGGGTGGAATGGGTGGCGCTCAGCCATTGGCTGTCACGATGAACGATGGCGTGGCGCTTTGCATTGAAGTTGATCCAACACGCATCGAACGGCGCCTGGAGAAGAAATACGTAGATGTAAAAGCAGACAACCTTGATCATGCCATCAAGCTTTGCTTGGAAGCTAAGGTCAACAGGAGGGCTCTTTCTGTTGCCTTGCAAGGCAATGCGGCGGAAATTCTGCCGGAATTAGTCAAACGCAAAGTGGCAATTGATGTTGTCACCGATCAAACATCAGCACACGACCCCCTTAACGGATATATACCTGAAGGATATAGCGTTGAAGATGCAGCCAAATTGCGTAATTCAGATGCTAAGCGTTATATGGAGTTGTCCGTCAAGTCAATTTCCAAACATGTGATGGCAATGTTGGATTTCCAAAAACAAAAATGCATTGTTTTCGACTATGGCAACAATATCCGACAAGTGGCTTTTGACAATGGTGTCAAAGATGCTTTTGCATTTCCGGGATTTGTGCCGGCTTTCATTCGCCCACTATTTTGTGAAGGCAAAGGACCTTTTCGTTGGGCGGCACTTTCGGGCGAAGCTTCGGATATTGAAAGAATTGACGAAGAGATTCTAAAGACTTTTGCAGATAACAAACATCTTTGTCGTTGGATTGAAATGGCCGGCAAGCGGGTGAATTTCCAGGGATTGCCTGCGCGTATTTGCTGGCTTGGCTATGGTGATCGTGCAAAGATGGGATTGATAATGAATCGCATGGTGGCAGAAGGTAAATTGAAAGGACCAATAGTGATTGGACGTGATCACCTTGATGCCGGATCAGTTGCGTCACCAAACCGCGAAACTGAATCTATGAAAGATGGTTCGGATGCTATTGCGGATTGGGTATTTCTCAATGCAATGATAAACGCCGTCGGTGGAGCAAGTTGGGTATCTGTCCATCATGGTGGCGGAGTCGGTATCGGCTACTCACTGCATGCTGGTCAAGTTATTGTGGCTGACGGAACTGAAGCTGCAGCAGCCCGTCTTGAACGCGTGCTGACGACTGACCCGGCAATGGGAGTTCTTCGTCATGCGGACGCCGGCTATCAGGAAGCGATTGATTTCGCCAAGCGCGAAGGCGTACGCCTACCGATGACGGAGTTGTAGACCAAAAGAGCTTGTCAAGAAGCGCTTCTATCACTCTAACTTGAGACGTATTTGATCTAAGAAGCTATTAAATTAACTTTGGCCCGTTTCACGGACTGAGGGTGGCTTATCAAGTTATGATTATCCTCTGGTTTGGGGCAGCTAATTGCCTCGCCGGATGCTCACATTTCCTTTCGATTTGAGAATAACCTCATGGCGCGGTTGGTTCTAAAATTTGGCGGAACATCGGTTGCCGATACTGACCTTATGCGTAAGGCCGCGGCCATAGCTGTTCGTGCAGCAAATCAAGGCAACGAAGTTGCAGTAGTTGTTTCGGCTATGGGACACACAACAGATCACCTAATAGGACTTGCCGAAGGTGTCAGTGGAAGTTCCAATTTGCGTGAAATGGATGCTTTGCTGGCTACAGGTGAGCAAGCGTCATGCGCGCTCATGTCGATGGCTATTCAAGCGTTGGGTAAATCAGCCAGATCATTTACCGGCATTCAAGCTGGTGTTATAACCGACAACACATTCAGTTCAGCAAGAATTCTCACTGTTAATCCAAGAGCGTTGGAAGAAAGTTTCATACGAAAAGAAATCCCTGTAATTGCAGGCTTTCAAGGCGTAACTGAAGCAAACGAAATAACAACTCTGGGACGCGGTGGATCAGATACTACAGCCGTTGCGCTAGCGGCAGCAGTAAAGGCCGATCGTTGTTACATATATACCGATGTCGGCGGAGTCTACACCGCAGATCCAAGAACAAACGCGGAAGCTCGCCGTTATCCATTTGTTAGTTATGACGAAATGATTGAATTGGCTCGCGCAGGCGCGCAGGTGTTGGCTTTGCGGTCGGTTGAGTTGGCGAAAGAAAAACAAGTGGTAGTAAGAGTGAGATCAACATTTGAGCCCGAAGATGAGGGTACACTGGTCGGATCTCTTGTCGCATTTCGTGCTAACGCAGTTGGCGGCGTTGCAGGTACAATAGGGGCAGCTGTTTCCGCAGAAAGGTTTTAATCCCAAATGAGCGCACCATCGTTCGAGAATTTTCTCAATAAGTTCAAGCAGAGCACTAAGCAAGCTGCAGATCAGATGGGACGCGCGGCCAAAATAGCCAAATTAAGAATGGACTTGATGACCTTGACAGGTGAGCGGGTGCGCCACTTGCAAACAATCGGCACCAAGACATTTACGCTTTTCTGCGACACCAGCACTCTTGATGGTGGGGCGTTGCTCGATCGCGTGCGTAATGAATTGGTCCAGATTCAACGTATCGATGTTCGTATGAAAGAATTGGAAGTTGAGATTGCTGATCTGCAGGCAATGATTCAACACGTGGAAGTTAAAGATATAACTGACGAAAATGCAGGAAGAGGCGAAGATGAAAAAGGTGAATAATAAAATTGCAGCAACTATTGCAGTTTCACTACTGGCTTTTCAGGTATTGCCTGCTCATGCAGATTCAATATCGCCGCGAATTAAGAAGGGTACCAAGCAGTATTCCACCGAACGTCCTGATTCTTCATTCTACGGAACAGGTCCCGCTGGTCGCCTGACGGAAGCTTCCAACTTGCGTTTTTTGGCTGAAAAAGAATTGGCTGACAACAACATTGAGGAAGCTTTACGCGCTTCCAGCAAAGCTGTACAGCTTGATCCAAACGATCCTGGTACTCACGTTCTTTACGCGCGTGCTTTGACTGCCAAGTTCTACTCCAATGAAAATGAAGACAAAATTGATGAGAAGATGCTGGCTAAGTGTTACGAGGAGTGGATGCTTATCTACCGCCATGATTCCGATCAGGAAGAGCAGCAAGAAGCTCGTGTGCAAGTTAAACGTTTAGCAAGGATTGCTAAAGGCATAGCCAAGAAAAAACAACTAGAAGAACAGCAACGCGCAGAAGCTATTGCCGAAGTGCAGAAGCAGGAGAAGAAGTAGCACTTATGTACTTTTCTCGCAGTTGCCCTATTGAGAAAATTTCCTCTGGGACAAATCCTTGTTCGCTGAATTTTGCTTTGAAGGCGTTTTCAAAACCTTTTTGAAATGCTTGCTGCAATGTCATCATGTCGATTTCTTTGCCCAGGATATCGAAGAGATTAGCGTGCCGTTCAATTGTGTCATCTGATGAATTTTCTTCGGCGAGCAATTGCGGCATTATTGACTGAGGTTGGTTGAGCAGCAGAGAGCCATGTTGTAATACTGCCCACTTACGTCTTAGCTGAGCACTGCCAATGAGCTTTTTCCCTTTGTAATGAAGATCGCTGCCTGTCGTAGCTAAGAAGCAATCATGCAAATGTTTGTAGGGAACCGATAATTCACCTGACTCCACTTCCAAGCCAAGAAATTTAAGAGCCAATTCCAAGCCTTCGCATATTTGCTTATATGCTCCAAGAATACTATTTTGCAAAAACGCATCTTCAAAGATTTGCGATTCGCCGGCGTGCGACGATGTCCCTACAAAAGAGTAAGTCAAATCATTGAGGTGTAATACAGCGCGTCCACCTGTGGGGCGGCGAGCAATGTCGACTCCCTTGTCGGCTGCGCGTATTTCAACATACTCAGGCAGCTTTTGGTTGTAGCCGATTGTAATTGCTGCCGGCTGAAAACCGTAGAGACGTAGAGTCGGCGGTACAAGTCCTTTAAGGTGAGCTTCTAATATGGCTTCATCGATGGCCATATTTGTTATGCCGTCGTGAACGCTGAATGGTATTAGTCGCCAATCTCGTGTGTTGTTCATCACGAACCTACCCTGGCTTTTATAACAGCCGGCACAGCAACCTGCATGTCGCTGTATTTAAATGCTTTTGCAACAATGTCTACGGCTTTCTTGCCGGATATTTCATCATCGGCATGAACGGTGGCAATTGATTGACCGCCTTCAATCATGGTGCCGATTTTGCCTTTGAGCACCACGCCGACGGCTAAATTAATGGCATCGTCCTTCTTAGATCTGCCCGCACCCATCACCTTGCATGCTTCGGCAATTAAGCGTCCATCCAAATGTTCAACCCACTTTTGCCCCGAGCCGGGAACAACAACGTCAAATTGCATTTTTGCTGTCGGCATCAAAGAGTAATCGTCGATAACTCTTGCGTCGCCGCCTTGAGCAATAATCAGCTCGCGCATTTTATCCAATGCTTTGCCGCTGCTGATTAGATCATCGAGGATTTTCATCCCTTCAAAAACACCCTGGCATTTTCCAGCGCGAGCGAGTGCAAGTGCCCCTAACGAGAACGTCAGATCTTTAAATCCGGGTGGACCATTACCTTTTAGGGTTTCTAATGCTTCGATAACTTCCAACGTGTGACCCACAGCACGGCCTAATGGTTGTTCCATATCCGTGACACAAGCACTGACAGGCTTGTTTAAGCGCTTACCTACTTCTGCCATCACTTCGGCTAAATTTAAGGCTGCTTCTTGAGTCTCCATGAACGCACCGCGACCACATTTAACATCGAGAATAATTAAGTTGGCACCAGCTGCAATTTTCTTAGACATGACGGAAGCTGCAATCAAGGGAATTGATTGCACCGTACTTGTCACGTCACGCATGGCGTAAATTTTCCCATCAGCAGGAGCTAATTCCGTCGTTTGTCCGGCTATGGCTGCGCCAATGTCCTTCACTTGCTGAATGAATTTACCAACCGGTAAATTGGAATTGAAACCAGGGATTGCTTCGAGCTTGTCTATAGTGCCGCCTGTGTGACCGAGTCCTCGACCGGACAATTTGGCCATGGGCAGACCAGCCGCAGCCAGGAGCGGCACGAACACCAAAGTCGTCTTATCGCCCACACCGCCTGTCGAATGCTTGTCGCCTATCATCGGACCAATTGAAGAGAGATCCAAGACTTGACCAGAGCGCGCCATGGCGTCAGTCAGCCAAGCAGTCTCATCGAGATTCATACCCTGCCAGCACACTGCCATTAGCCAGGCGGACAGTTGATAGTCCTTCACCGGGCTGTTTACCGCCGGCGCCATGACGCCGTCGATAATAAAGTTGATTTCTTCTTTTGTGTGGGCTTTGCCGTTTCGTTTAGCGGCAATCAAATCCACCATGCGCATGGTTAAGAACTCCTGCGACTGAACGGCTTAAATTGTAGAACGTCTGCATCTAAACACCGTTAGATCCGCTATATCTAATAGGCCTCTTGACAAGATTGGTCTGGCTTGGTAAATCCATTACAGGGGTGTTGAGACCATAGAAGACGTACTAATTGCTTTCCGGTCTCCCCCCGCTTTCTTGCCTTAGTGAACCTGGGTGGCGGGCAACTGCCACCTGGGTCAACTTTTTTTACATTCTCTGTCCGCAAGCCTCCGCCCTGCTTGCGATAATTAGAGATTGCCCTTCTTAGCAGTTGTTCAGCCTCTAGTGAGAGTTTTTCTGTATCCTTTCCTGTCCGGTCAGTAGTTAAAAATAGGAATCAACGTGGATACAGTTACAGTTCAGTCGTTCTTGCAGGCGCCCGCAGCAGGCGCCTCTGTAGAAACATTAAGGCATCCAGCTCGTTTGGGTCACATTTCATTTATTAACAGCTTGCCTGTCCTTGTCCCTGTATTGCGCCATCTAGTAGATATGCCGGCAGAGATTGTTATTGATGCGCCGACCAGTCTCAACCGCCAGTACGCCAGCGGCGATC
>JAKFVJ010000121.1 GCA_021732245.1 Candidatus Obscuribacterales bacterium
ATAGTGAAGTCCTAGAATGGTTTAGAAAAAGTGGTCCGGGATATCATACGAGAATCAATGCAATTCTGAAAGCCTATGTTGATGCACAGAAACGAAAAGTCGAAGCGGCAAAATCCACCAGAAAAGTTGCTAAAAGTGTGAAGTCGCGCAAGCGTGCTTAGGAGAGTCCACGTGCGGTGGCGAGTTCGAACGGATGGACACAGAGAGTTGAGGAGTTCTTTTCTTTTTTTGATTCGCCGTTCAGACAGCACGCTGTGACACGCTCTTTGAAAAGATTGCCAGATAATTTGATTTCTTGAATCTGGTCCGTTGGATTGAGCACGCGTAAGACTGGGGCATTGCCGTCGTTATGCAGGGAAATAACGCGAGTTGCTTGATTGTTTAAACGAACCATGTCCAACTGTTTGATTGGAGTTTGTGAAAGGCAAGCCCAAAGTCGGCCCTCAAATTGTTCGGCTATGTTGTAGGCATCAGTATGATTCGGAAGTGGCGCCCAGGCGTAGGATGTTTTATTGGGGCCGAGGCAATTTGCTTCGGGTGTGGGCAGGTGTGGGCCGGCGCCACCACCGCGGGTTCTCATTCGTCCACGGGAAAGTAAGGAGACTGAGCGCAGTAAGGTGATGGCGACATTGTTGCCATTGACGGTGTATTCCGGTAGTCCGGTGTTGAGAAATATTTGATCGTTGGTGATGAAGAAGCGTTGGCAGGGGAAGCGGTCAATGGGGGCTTCGGTGCCGATTTCTACTGGTAATTCAAAGGCTTCGTTTTTGTGTTGTCGCTTTACGAGAGAGAAGTGATTTTCGGAAAGCGTTTCTTTTACGGCGCGGCCGGTGTTGAGCAGGACTTCGAGCCGATGGTCTTTTGATTTGTTGTCCCATGTAGTCTCAAAAAATACGATGGGGACGTTCTTGCGGACCGAGACTTCTGTTTGGATTTTGTGGGTGACAAGCTTTGTGGAACGAGATAATTGTGGAATTTCGTTGGGTTCCAAGTCGCCGGGGGCTTGAATTACTTGGTCTGGGATTTCAATCTCGTAGTTGAGGATTATTGAAGAAACCAATGGGCCTTTGCTGCCGATTTTTGCGCTGATGAATTTTGCTTCTACTGGCACATCATTCGGCAGTGGATCGAAATTGTAAGTGTCGCCACCGTCACCAACATCTTGTAGACGATGATCTAAGTTGTATCTTTGACCGTCTTTGGCGATTGCCGATATGCCGCCGTCTCGGGAGACTTCAACTGTCAGTAATTCATTGGTAATGATTTTGACGTCGGCAGTGCTTGTGGCGTTTGATCCTGCGACTTTGTCAGTGAGTTTTGGTACGCCCTTTGACCATGGAACACTTGTCGCGCCAATGCCTGGTACTGTGCCTGGCCAGACCCAACCTTCGTTGTACTGCAGTAGTTTGTAGTAAGGAGTTATTCCTGGTCCCGAGAATAGCTCATCACGTTTTTCTGTTTTGATGATTTGGACATTCGGTGACTTCTTGTCCTTTTCCTCGCTGTACCAGGACATGTAGACAGGATAAGCCTGGTCTTGTCCAGAAAGATTGAAAATAGTCAGATGATTGTGATTGCGAGCAGGATCATTGTCTGAAAGGTGTCCGCTCGAGGACTGATCGTTTAACGACAGGCGCGCTCGCCTTTCCAGTGCATCCAGAATATTATTGAAAGAATCTGTGCGCACCATCATTTCTCGATGCACTTCATCAACGCTGCATCCGCAAATACTGTCGTGTGGTTGATTTTGTAGCAGTAATTCCCAGGCGCGAGCAAGCTCGGCATGTGGATACTTGACTTTGCCCTCGGCGGACAGAAGTGTAAACAACGGCTCAATGATATTTGTAATTCGGTGCTCGGCGAGACGATTGGCCCGTTTTAAATAAAGCCTTGTCGAAAGAACCCCGGGTAATAGATATGCTCGTTCGAATAGTTTTGCTTCGGAGTTGTCACGCAATTCGCCAGCTACTGTAGAGAGTTGCCCGTTGCTTGCTGTTATTTATGCGGAAAGAAGATTGATAAAGTCGTTAGGTTGTATTACCCAAGTGTCAATGCCTTCGCCTTTCAACTTTTCGTCAATGCTCTCGATTGTTGTGGAAAAATCTTTGGGTGGAAAAATATGATCGCCGCCGACCGGGCAAAGTGCTCCGTCGATAAAAGAGCAATACGAATTGGCTAAATGATTTGTTTCCGGGCTGTGGTTCAACCAGGTCTTCAGCGACTTGGAAAGATCATCGGTGCTTTTATCTTCGTGAAATTGAGTTTGATAATAGCCGCGATTGAGGTGATAGGTCAGCACGCGACTTCCATCAGGGCTCTGCCACCAGAAGACGGGATTGGTTTCGACTTTGCCGACGCCACGCCAGACAATTGCGTTGTTGATGCCAAATCCGCTAAGTATTCGTGGTAGGTCTTGGCTGTGACCGAAAGTATCCGGGCAATAACCAATCATTGCCGGTTTTCCAAATTTGCTTGTCGTTTCCAGCCCGAGCTTTAAATTGCGAATGAGACTTTCGCCTGATACAAGCATTTGATCGGCAAGAATATACCAAGGACCTGCCGATAATTTTCCGAGAGCCATTTGTTGTTTGATTCTGTCGGCTAGATGCGGTGCAATTTCAAGCGCGTCTGTAATTATCGCTGCTTGTCCATCTAAGTAAAAATTTGGAAGTGAGCCGTCATCGAGTCCGTTTAAAACGCGATCCAAAAGCGAAGGAAGTTGGCAGCGAAAACTCTCAAAGGGCAGATACCATTCTCTGTCCCAGTGTGTGTGTACATACAAGAAGAGCTGCATTAAAAACCTACATGTGGGTTAAGTAATCGCGCCTGACATAGGGATCAGTAATGTCGTTCAAGTCCATTCGCAGCATTTTATAGGACGAGTAATCGCCTTGTCTCTGTATCGACAGAGTTACTTCTGTGCCCGGTAGCCCGACAATCATGTCGTAGACTTCTTCTTTGCTCAAGCCGACAGTGGGAATTCCATCGACTGCCACAATGATGTCGTCATTGCGCAAGCCGACTTTAAATGCCGGCGTCAGCGGAAATACTCTATTGATTACAGGTGGTCTGCCCATCGACATCACGAATTTTACGCCGATGATACCAATTCCGGAATTAGCGCCACCTGATAGTCCTTGATCGCGCGCATCACCACGCAGGAAACGTTCCCAATCAGATTGACCAATACCGCCGCGCATATTGGGTTGATTCTGTTTGATGGAGCGTTGTATGCCGCCTTTTAATGCGGGATTGGCCTTCGGAGCCGGTTGGCTCGGAATAGGCGGAGCAGTCTGCGGAACAATGCTGTCCAATTCTGGGACGGCAGGCTTCATTACTGGCCTGTCCTGTGCGGAACAGGGCAGACCGGCAAATGCCACGACTAACACAAGCGAAATAAGCCAATTCAAATTAAGGAATCCTCACTCTTATCTATAAGCATAACTTGAAATTACTTACCCGTGTTAGGGATTAGCCCTAGGTTTTTTGTTCCTTTCGCGTAACGCTCCGGCTACATTTCATTTCGCCTTCGCTTGCCTTCCGGCAACCGGCGTTTGCTTCGCTGCGTATTGCTCATCGCAACACTTGCTTCGCCTCCCATTTTAAAGTGGAAATTGTGGTAAGCTCAAGGGACTTAAAAGGCTGACTGGTGCGCTTCTGCACTGGTTCAGGAAAACAACGGTTGCTAGATGGCAAGCGTTGCCTCCCAATCTATAAGACACAAGGAGAACAATCGTGAGCAAGGTCACAGTTGTTGGTTCAGGTTTCGTAGGCGCTACAGTCGCCCAATATGTTGCCGAAAAAGATTTAGCTGATGTCGTTTTGATAGACATTTTGGAAGGTATTCCGCAGGGTAAAGCACTTGACCTCCTTGAGGCTGCTCCTGTCAACATGCACGGACGCAGCATCGTTGGCACAAATTCGTATGCCGACACTAAGGGTTCGGACATCGTTGTAATCACAGCTGGTATTGCTCGTAAGCCAGGTATGTCACGCGACGATTTGCTGAAAACCAACGCCGGCATTGTGCAGAGTGTTGCAAAAGAAACTTTCAAACATTCGCCAGATGCAATTTTTATTGTTGTAACCAATCCGTTGGATGTGATGGCTTATCTGACGTGGCAAACAACCAAGCTGCCAACCAACCGCGTAATCGGTATGGCTGGTGTTCTTGACAGCGCTCGTTTTGCTGCATTCATCGGTATGGAATTGAATGTTTCTGTAGAAGATATCCGCGCGATGGTTTTGGGCGGTCACGGTGACTTGATGGTTCCATTGCCGCGCTTCTCCACAGTCAACGGTATTCCAATTACCGAACTCATGTCGAAAGAGCGTGTCGAGGCATTGTGCCAACGTACGCGTGACGGCGGAGCGGAAATTGTTGGTCTCTTGAAGTCCGGCAGTGCCTACTACGCGCCGGGTGCTTCGGTTGCTCAAATGGTTGAGTCCATTTTGCGCAACAAGAACCGCCTGTTGCCTTGTGCCGTACAAGCAGATGGCAAATATGGCATCAAGGACATATATATAGGATTGCCAACAGTGCTTGGTCGTCAGGGTGTTGAGAGAGTTATCGAACTCAAGCTCAATTCCGACGAAGAAGCGGCTCTCAAGAAGTCAGCTGACGCCATCAAGGACCACATCAACTTGATGAACCAGCTCTTGGTAGCTGTCTAGTACGTGGCGTAAGCAAGCTCGTGCCGTCATTCTGAGGCGGCAGCCGAAGAATCTCACGTGTTAAAGGCGTGAGATTCTTCGCTCCCTTTGGTCGCTCAGAATGACTGGACCGGGAAGGGCGCATGCAATGCGCCCCTACACTTTCGTACAACGCGGTCCTACGATTTTTACGCTGGGTTTGTGGTTACAGCTGTATAATGTCCTTAATTCTGGAAACAGGTCGTCTTTTGGCCACCACCAAGTTTATAGAGGTAATGATGCGTCGATTCTTTTTGCCTGGTCTTCGTCAGTTGAGTATTGCCGTGTTGGCAACGATGGTGTTGCCGGTGGTGGCTCAACCAAGTTTTGCTAAGGATGTTTCAGCGGCGCCGGCAGAGGTGTCGAAGAATCCTCTCGGCAAAACCGGAATTTTTGCTGCTGAAGCTACACCGGCAGACGATAAGGACAGTGCACAAGAGCGCAAGGAAATTGAGACTCTGCTCAACAATATTGAGCGCGAGTGGAATGCTCACAACCTCGAAGGCGTGCTCTCCTATTACGCTGATGATTACATCAACAATGATGGACTCGACAAGAAAGCTGTCGGTGCGTTGACACAAGATTTTTGGAAGACATATCCTGATGCAAAATCCAGTTCGACAATCAAGAGCATTCGTGTGGAAGGACCATTCGTCACCGTTGAATCGCAAGACGTTGCTGATGGTTCAACATCTAAGGAAATGCCAGGTATCGGCGGTAAGGGCGAATTGAGCTCTATCTCCGAGGGTCAACTTTACGTCAAGAAAGTTGGTCCCAACTGGAAAATAATTGGTGATCGTATTGACTATGAGCGTGTAAGAGTTGCTTTCGGTATTGCTAAACAAATACCTGCTCAGTTTGCAGCACCGGATCAAGTTAGATTCGGCAATCAGTATTCAGCTCGTTTGGAATTGAATTTACCGGCTGGTCTAGCTGCAGTAGGTTCCATCACATCTCAACCATTGCAATACCCGCAGCCACAGCCGACAGATGCTTGGCGCCCGATGGAAAACCCAATTCTTGAGCGCGTAATGAACGCAAACACAAAGAATCGCAATGAGTTGTTGATGGCGACTGTTGGTATTACCAACGCTGCTCGCAATTCCTTGATGGGCATCGCGTTTTACACACGTCGTCTGAATGTTGTCCCGAAGATGGAAATTGAAAGCGAGACAACTAAGGTAACGGCTAACGCTACGCCGCCGGTAACCCCGAGGGACGAAAGTAAGTAATGTGGCTAATCTGGTTTGGCGCTCTTGGTCTCACTGTTTTGGATTTTCTTTCTAAAACATGGGCCAGAACAAACCTGACTTTTGGTACCACGCAGCCATTTATTCCAGGACTCCTGCAGTTTACGCTGACGACTAACCAGGGCGGCGCTTTTGGTCTAGGTAAGCAATATGGTTATTCAATGACCATATTGGCATTCGCGATTTTCTTTGGGATTGCCGTGTGGGCGTTTTTTCGCACGCGGGCTAAAGACAAACCGAATCTGATTGAAAAAGCGGGAATGGCCTGTTTGCTCGGCGGAGCAATGGGTAATTTGTTGGATAGGGTGCAATACGGGCGCGTCACTGATTTTTTGGAATTCTCATTCATTTCCTTTCCAGTGTTCAATGTTGCCGATGCAACTATTGACGCCGGTATCGCTTTGATTTTTATTTCCTACTTGATTGGCTCTAGGGCTTCTAACGACAATGCCGCAAATGCCAACGAATGAAGAAACAGTTCTAACAATTGTTGTGCATCTCGATGCTGGTAATTCACTGCGTCTAGATAAGTACCTGAGCGAACAACTGGAAGAGTTGAGCCGGCAACGCATACAAAAACTAATTGATGACGAAAAGATTTTTGTTAACGGGAAAATCAGTAAGGCATCCCATAAGTTAGTCGGTGGTGAAGAGCTTGAAATTCACATTCCTGCCGTCAAGGACTTGGATGTTAAAGCCGAAGACATTCCGCTGTCGGTAATCTTTGAAGACGAGCATTTGATTGTGGTGAATAAGCCTGCCGGCATGACTACACATCCCGGTGCAGGCGTTCAGGAAGGCACACTTGTGAATGCTTTATTGCACCACTGTCGTGGCGCTCTTTCCGGTATTGGCGGTGTCGCCAGACCAGGCATTGTGCATCGGTTGGACAAAGACACATCAGGACTTTTGGTGGTGGCAAAAAATGATCAAGCACACTGGAATTTAGCTGATCAAATAAAACATAAGCGCGCAAAGCGCGTTTATATGGCTTTGCTTGAAGGTGTAATGCCTTTGGATGAAGGGATTGTCGATAAGCCAATCGGCAGACATCCTACACGGCGCAAAGAAATGGCCATTGTTGCAGATGGCAGAAGTGCGGTCTCTCACTACACGGTGGTTAGCCGATTTAGCATGTATACGCTGGTGAAAGTTGCACTAGAAACAGGTCGAACTCACCAAATTAGAGTTCATATGGCAAGCCTTGGATACCCTGTTGTGGGTGACATTGTTTACAACAAGAAAAATACCGGCAGCCTGGCCAAGCGGCACAAAATGGGCATCAATGGGCAGTTTTTGCATGCAGCTTACCTTTCCTTCATGCATCCTGTGTCAGGCGATCATTTAGAATTTCATGCGCCTTTGCCTGATGATTTAGATAGGCTTGTAAAATCTCTCAAGTAATTCCAATTGGGATAAACAGATGATAATTCGCTATGCGCTTCTGGCAATAAGTATCGTGCTCGCTCTGGCTTTTGGTTTGGCCGGTATTTTTAACGGGCAACCTGTGCAGCTCAATATGATCAATTGGCAGGGTGAAATTGCCTTGATGGTTTTGATACTGGGAAGTTTGGCTTCCGGAGCATTGCTTGGTTTTAGC
>JAKFVJ010000104.1 GCA_021732245.1 Candidatus Obscuribacterales bacterium
ACAGACTCTAGCGCAAGCTGGCCGAGCCGCGCGCGAAGTAAACGACACCAATAAGCGCGATAAACTATGGCAATGAACAAAACGATCTTGGTGTATTCACCTAAGTACAACACCGACCTTTCAATTTTTGGTGTGTCAAAACCCTTTGCCCTTGACAGGGGTCAAATGGTTTTAGACCAACTGGAAAAAGATCGTGACAAGTCTGTCGCGCGTGTTGAACCGGATCTCATCTCGGTTGAAGATCTCGAACTTGTGCACACCAAAAAGTATTTAGAGACACTCAAAGACTCCGAAGTCTGGAAGCAAATTTTCGAACTCCGCCACAAAGAGTTTTTCGCCAGCCCCAAAAATTTGCCACTGAGCGATCTTTTCGACGATATTCGCCTCAAATGCGGCGGCACACTTCTGGCGACAGAACTTGCTTTAAAACATGGTTTGGCCGCCAATCTAGGTGGCGGCTATCACCACGCATTTCCCGACAGGGGCCGTGGCTTTTGCGTTTTAAATGACATTGCTGTTTCAATTCGTTCGCTGCAAAAACGCAGGCTCGTCAAAAATGTGTTGATTGTCGATCTTGATTTCCATCAAGGTGACGGCACTGCGTTGATTTTCAAAAACGATCCAACCGTATTTACTTTGTCGGTGCATTCAGAAGAAGGTTGGCCCGAAGAAAAACAACAGAGCACGCTCGATGTTGGACTCTATGAAAATCAAATGAAAGACTATCAGCAGCATGTGGAAAACGCTGTCGACAAAGCCTTGCAAACATTCACTCCTGATCTCGTCATTTACATCGGCGGCAGCGATCCCTACGAGAAAGATGTTTTGGCGGGAACGAAATTCATGCAACTAACGCTCGATGAAATGAACAAGCGCGACAAATATGTCATCGACAAATTTGCTGATAAACAAATTCCATTAGCGATGGTTTTTGCCGGCGGCTACGGTCCGCACGTCTGGGAAGTCCACTATTTCGCCGTGAAGTACATGCTTAATCGAGCCGGTTGCTGATATTCTTAACCGCATTTCATTTTCTATATATAATGGATTCTAGACCTTTAGTTGCAACAGCAAATAAAAACTAGAAAGCCAAATAAGTGAACCAGGCAGTCAGAGCTTACAAGCCTGCCCTGGGGATAACATCCCTTCCGGTAGGAAAAACAATCGCCCGACCATTTCTAAAATGGGCTGGCGGAAAATCACAATTGCTTGCTTCTTACGAGCAGTTTTTTCCAAAAGCGTTTAACTCATATTTCGAACCATTTATTGGCGGCGGCGCTGTTTTCTTTCACTTGCAACCACACAAGGCCACAATTTCGGATTTGAATCCTGAACTTACGAATTGCTACCAGGTGATTCGTGACGACGTAGAGTCGGTGATCAGAGCCCTCCATAAACACACTAACAATTATGATCACTACTATAAGGTTCGGGATTTAAATCCGGACAAATTAACAGCCGCGCAGCGTGCAGCGCGCATGATTTTCTTGAACAGAACCTGCTTCAACGGCTTGTACCGCGTCAACAGCAGCGGCAAATTCAATGTGCCTTTCGGCAAATACAAAAACCCGCGCATTTGCGATGCGGATAATTTGCACTCCACAAGCAAATTGCTCAGACAAGTAAATGTAATCTGCGCTCCTTTTGAAACGGCTTTAAAAACCGCCAAAAAAGGCGATTTCATTTATTTAGATCCTCCATATCAACCTGTCAGCACAACCGCATATTTCACCAGCTACACAAAAGGCTCCTTCCGCGAAGAAGATCAAGAACGCTTAGCCGAAGTGTTCACCAAATTGTCCAAACGCGGCTGCCTGCTTATGTTGAGCAACTCCGACAACGACTTCATCCGCGATCTCTACTCCGACTTCCGCCAAGAAACAGTCCTGGCCAACCGCGCCATCAACTGCAAAGGCAACCGCCGCGGCCCAGTTAAAGAACTGCTTGTACTTAACTACTAACAGAACAAGGGCGCATACAATGCGCCCCTACAGAATTCCCGTAAACCCTGCACGCGTGACCAATTTACGAATTTCCAAACACCCTGCGCGTGTGACCAATTTACGCAAACTCAGCGACGGTACATGCGCAGGTAATTTACGGACGCTCGTTGACGATGCATGCATGGACAAATTGCCAAAACTCGTTGGCTCTACATGCGTCGCCGATCCTTAAGATGGCTGCTAGGTAGGGGCGCATTGCATGCGCCCTCATGATCCGGTGCTATGATGGAAGTAGTCATAAGGAGTGTTTTCGTTTTAATTTTTAGCGCGTTCCCTTCTTGTCCTGAAAGACACCGCCCTTAATTGTGTTTGCCACAACTGGGCTCCTACAGATACCTGTTGGCTCTGGTGGCTTTGGTGGGGCAACCGGTATGTCTACACGACCAAGATCGGGGCGCGCTTGATTTTTGAACCATGTTTACTATTGGCATTAGTAGATTTCGTCTTTTTATTTTGTCATTCTGAGGCGCTAGCCGAAGAATCTACCGCAAGGAAACAAGGTTCAAGTTATACAACTCAAACCCTGTTAACCCACAGCAGATTCTTCGCAGAGCCTGCCCTCGAGCGAAGCGAAGGGCTCAGAATGACAAATTACGTCGCGGTCTTATCCTCGCAGCGCTCACGCTCCTTCGCTTCGCGGCTTCTTTTCACCGCGAGGTCGTGAAGCAGCGGCTCTACCTGTTGCAGATGCTCCAGCGCCTTGCGTCCGGTTTCATTCTTCTCAACCAAGCGTCTATGCGCAAGCACTGCTGCTGCGGCGACATCAGTCACAAGAATGCTACCTTCCGGCACATCATCCATAGTCAACTCACCGATCATAATCTTGACCAGCACATCGACTCTGTCTTGAGATTCGCGCGTGTAGTTCATCAGTTGTCTCATCGAGCGTCCATTGAGTGACTGCAACTTAGTCGACATAATGGCTTTCACCACAAAGCGACCAGCCGCTTCCAAATCAACACACGGAATGTCGATGTTCGGGAATGCACCCTCTGCATCAAACCAGGTGGCGAACTTAGGCGGTTCGTCCAATTCCGTCGCTTGATCTGTCAGCTTGCCGTACTTCTTAGCCTCTTTCTTGAAGCCAAGATTTTCCAACGCAAACCGCACAATCTTCGCCCTGATGTATGGCGGCAAGTGAGCTTCCATCTCGATGCGACCGGCTTCATCGGCTGTATAGATTGTTTCATTCGGGAATTTGTTATCCCGACCGTAGCGTCTAAGAATTGGTCCATACAGCGCCTTAAACGTCACAATCATACAGTCGAGGAATGCCGGACCAGTCAGCAAAATGCCGCCGGAAATATCGGCGTTCATTTCATTGAGTGTATCGGCAAACACCTTGCGCAAAAGAGTTATCGTCTTCACTTTCTGCTCGCCCACCATGATGTGCGGAGTGGAGAGTTTCAGACGACCTCTTTCGCCTTCCGCCTTTTTGGAGGCGATCACAAGAGCCCCGTCAACAACGTCCAGTAATTCTCCTTCCAGCGATGGTCCACCATCCTTGCCTTGAATGTCTGCAAAAATGTCATGCATAAATTCGTGAGCAAAAATGACTTTGACGAACGCAATGATTTTTTCCATGTTGAACGGAATGTTCACCGCGTGCGCCGCATCTGCACCGCTAGGACCACGAGCCTGAATAGCTTGCGCCGGAAGAGTCGACGGACCATCAGCTTCAAAACGGCACTTGAACTTGCCGCCCACGGTCATCGTGGCCAGCAAGCTGCGACATGTATCGCCGCACTTGCCGCATTCTTTGCTGATGAACTGATCGAAGCAACCATCGATGAATTCATCGATTGAAGCTCTTTCTTTCACGAAGAAACGATTGCGATCTTGCGAGAAGATATCAGCCCATACCCACATTACGTAGTGAATGAGCATCAACTCTTGGTCAATCGCCTGTGCCGCCACTTCGATGAGCATTTCTTCCGGCAGTTGCGGATACATGCCTTCCAGCATGAGCAACAAGCCGGGAAGAACTTCTCTATAGAGTTCTTCGGCAGTTCGTCTCTGCAGCTCCAAGCTAAGCGCGGCTGGCTGCAATTTGCCCATACGCTTGAAGTCCTCAATTGACTCCTTGTCCAATTCGAGAATTGCCTTCTTAAGGGCTTCGTTGTCGCCTGCTTCTTCAAGACACTTTTTCAGTTGTTCTTGATTGCCGCCAATTTTGGCAACGTACTGAAACTCGCCTTTCGGATAGGCAAATCTTCGAGCCAACGCAGGCTCAAGCTTGCCGTCGGCCAGCTTGGATTCAACTCCGCGTGCTTGCTCAAAAAGCGTAGCACCGAGTTCTTCCTCGCCGGAGCGCGCGGATTTCTTACTATCTATATGAGCGCTAGGAGGCGGTGTCGGATTGGGTTCGCTGACGTTACCGCCGGCGATTGCTTCGATGATGGCAATTTGTTGATCGACTTCTTCCATCCAATCAAACAAACGTCTTTTCGCAGCTGCTTTCAAAGCGTGCGGTGTCGGATACGGGAAGTTTTCTTCACCTGTACCAGGAACCTGAATCAGGTTCTGTCCTGATCTGCGAGCATCAGCGCCCAATCTGCCGTAGCCAGGAAAGACTTCACGAATTTCTTGATAGATATCGAGGGCTTTCTGGCGTTCCATCTTCAGCGCAACTGGCACTTTGCCTTTCGCCTTTTTCAGCTTGATCGCAGGTCCGCGAGCGCTTCTCTTTTCTCGGGCACGTCTTTCCAGATCAACTTTGATGATTCCGGTCAGATTCTGGCGCCACTCTTTGCTGGGTTGTTCGCTCGAACTGCCTTGAACCTTTAGCTGTCCATTGAGCGCCTTCAACAGGGGATTATTAGAAGTAGTGTTGTTGGTCATACTTGATACCTTGCAAAGAAAAAAGCCCGACCGGAAACATCCAGTCGGGCTTAGGGGGAAACTCTTTTATTTAGTTGTGATTACTTGTAGCGTCTAAGAATTTCTGTCTCTTCAACGCCTTCGATTTCTTTGAAGTGTCCGGCAATGACGTAGTCGGCAAGTTTTCTCATTGCCGCAATGTCACTGTCGGATATCCGCTTGCCGGTGAGCTTTCTCGTTAGGTCGCGGCAAAGTACGTCTGCGGCAGCCATCTTCACACCGTCATATGGAGTTTGATTGGCATACTGGCAAGTAACGTACATGACGATCAAATCTTGAATCCGCTGTGACAGTTCGACCATTCTCACTTGTCTATCAGCGAGCTTGAGCTGGTGTTTGACCATGATCAAACTAAGCTCCAGAGCAGCTTTGCTCAATTGGTTGTTGGCAAATTGGGCGTGTTTGACCAAGCGCTTGTCCATGTTCTTGGCGCGCTCGGGCAACTTGAACAACTGTCCCAGAAACCAGAAACTGTAATTGAAAATCTCACGGCGCAACTTAAACACGTGCACTGGATTTATCGGATTGAATGTCTTCAACCCGCATATTTCCAGGCGTTTTGCGATAGGCGCCATAAACGACAGACCATGCTCCTTGACCAGTCCTTTGAAGAAAGCCATGCACAACATTTCGCCTTCGCCCTCGTAAATACAGGGCGCAAGAAAGTCGTGCAAATTGTCGCCAAATTCGTGACCAACAAGAAAAGATCTACCGCCGTGAGTTTTCATCACATATTCAATTGCGACTTCTTTCTGTGCTTCGCTGCCAAAGATCTTGGCAATGATGCACTCGAGTTCGCCTCGATATCCTTCGTCCAATAGTGTTGAACACCAGGTTTCGAGCGCATCGCAACCAACTATCAAAGCAGCCGTGCGAGCAATTCTTCTCTTGACCAATTCGCGTGTTTCGATGGCGGCGCCATATGTTTCACGATATTTTGCCCAGGGCATAATGCTCTTCAACATCTTGCGCAGAACGCCTGATGCGTTAGCGCAGAGAGCAACACGTCCTCTGTTCAAGCCGTGATACGCAATGGTAAGTCCATCGCCATGCGGCGGCACAAGAAGATTTTCTTTCGGCACTGGAAGGTTTTTGAAACGCAGACCGTTATTGTGAGCGCGTCTCAAAGCATGCAATCCGTAGTGAACGACTTCAAAATTCTCGTTGTGCTCTTTGGGCAACTCGACAATCAAAACAGCCGGCTTGCCGTCTACAAGACAGACAACACCCATTGTTCGTCCAGGCAAAGCGTTTGTGATAAACAGCTTTTCGCCGGTGAGCAAATAGTTGTCGCCATCTAGAACAGCTGTCGTCTTAATTGCTGTCAAGTCAGAGCCTGCGCCAGGTTCGGTCAGTGCAAAACCGGAAAGCGATTCACCGCTTGCCAGTTTTGTCAAAAATCTTTTCTTCTGTTCTTCATTGCCGAATGTGCGCACTGGATCTACAGCGCCGATGCAACCATGAACGGAAGACATTCCGGCAAGCGTGGGCTCACCGTATGCGGACATCCGCTTGAGGTAGTCCATAAACTCGCGAACACTCAACCCTTGTCCGCCAAACTCCTTGTCGATTAGCAATCCCCAATAGCCGGCTTTGCCAAGCTCGTCAATTAGGCTATCGCTGAGTTTGTCTTGCTCGTTATAAAGAGCCCCGCGCTGTTTATAGTTTTGCACGGTGACAATTGAGCGACTGAACGCCTCGTTTATGTGTTTGTTCTCTACAGGACTGGAATTAAACTTGCTGCCTTTAATCCGCCGCCATACAGCTCTATGAACCGGGCTGTTGGCTGTGCGATATTGTTCGGCAAAAAACTTTTCTACGTCGTCGTCTGCGCGATCGACAGCACCTGTGCGTTTGGCTTCCTCTTCGGATTTCCCGCCAATCCGCAGCATATCTTCGGCAAGACTCTTTTCGTTGTTATCAACCATTTGCTTACTCCTGTTTTGTCATTCTGAGCGAAGCGAAGAATCTACCGTGGCTTTACTTCGTTCGTGTATATCAACACGAACATATTTACCAGCGGAAGATTCTTCGGCTAGCGCCTCAGAATGACAAAGGTGAGATACCCTTACGGCACGATAATCTGCACGTTACCCGGCAGAATCAAGCCAACTTCGTTAGCTCCTTCGCGCAGATGCGGATAGAGGCTCGGTTCAGCGCTTTGGCAAACGCTGCCGATGGCCTCAATGCCCTGCTGGAAGTTGTACGAGCTCTTGATTCTCTGGTGTCCGTTGTACCAGACGCGTGCATACTTGGTGATGTCGCCACCACCACGTCTGCACCAGCGAGCAAACGCTCCGTAGAAGATTGTGGCGTTCCAGTGCACACCGCCTCTATCGGATTCACCGTTGTAGATTTCCTTCATGTGGCGAGTTTGGTGAGACTTGCCAATTACGGGATCCTTGTACTCATACTCGCCGATTTCCAAGAATGGATCGCGCAAACAGTAGCCCTGAATCTGCGGCATGAAGATGCCTTTGCCGATTTGGAAACCACCAACTTCCTTCGTGGCGCCATGTTCAATGGTCCAGTTGTTGGAAACAAGCGTTACCACGGCAGAGATGAAGTCGCCGAATGCTTCCATTCGTCCGCCTTGCTCGCCGTAGTAGTCGTTGTTCCATGAA
>JAKFVJ010000440.1 GCA_021732245.1 Candidatus Obscuribacterales bacterium
GTCCTATCTCCCACAACTTGATTTTCGATGACGAAGAAAGCGTTATCACAAGTCTGGAGAGTAGCGTGCTAGTCTCTAACAGCAGTGGTTGTGATTGGTCTAACGTCACCCTCAAAATAATGACAGGCAAACAAGCAGAAGATCCAAGACACGCTAAGGCAAACCGTTCGATAGAGGCAACCGCCTCGTTTGCAGCTGACTCCTACTCGTTGGAATCCGCCGGTGGTGGGGCCGCTGCCGAATCAGTTGGTGAAAGGAAGCTCTTTGAGTTGCCACCAGGACTTGATCTTGCCAATGGTGACAGCAATCTCATTACGCTTAACTTGGCCACAAGCATACCGGCGCTGAGAGAGTATTATTTGGACGAGGGTGTCTATAAAAATCAACCTGTCAAACAAAAGGTAAGCTTCAAGAATCTTGCTTGCGACAAATCCTGTGGAATGGGCGAGCCTATAGCCGCCGGCACAATCAATTTTTATCAACGGGACAAGAGCGGCAGTCTGCAGCTAATTAGCGACAGGCTGCAAATGCCTGATGCCCCTACTGGAGACACTGTCCCGCTCGAGCTTGGCGGTACGCAAGATATCAAAGCAAGCCGTAGTCTTCTCAATCAGGAAGATGTATTTGTCGACAAAGACGGTAAACCTCTAAGCGCAAAATCCAAAGCCGACTTGGAGAGACAGCAAGCCTCACAAACTAACCGCAGATACATCCAACAGAATATGCGTAGAACTGAAACATTTGAAGTTTCAATCAAGAACTTTAAAGGTAAATCAGTCGAAGTCGCGGTGCTGGAGATAATAGGTGGTAATCAAAAGATACTTAAACCTTCTTCGTTTAAGCTCGATGCTTCCACTAGAGTAGCCAAAACAACCGTGAAAGTGGCTGCGCGCACGGACAAAGGTGCCGGCGAGCAGAAACTGACGTATGTAATTGAGACGCTCTGGAATCAGACGCTGCAAGTTGGAGATTAGATAACAAATAAACCCATGAGCACGTAGTTCGAAAGAAAGAGAGGTACGCATTACGCGTACCTCTCTTTCTATTTACTCGTACAAAAGCAGTTTTAGGAGAACTAAATGAAACGCAGACCCAAAGAGCTAAGCAAAATGAAAAAGCGTTTTAAGTTCTGGAAGGAACGGCGCGATAAAGATATCGAAATCGGAATAATCGTCCGCAGCAAGGAAATGACCCCCAATCGTTTCCGTAAGCTTCACCCGCAAGATTGCGGTAAGCCGCGTTGTGGTCTTTGTTCTGGACACAAGCGGTTTTCTGAGCCGTCTGTAAACGACTTGATCGCTGAGGATCGTGAACGCGATCAGTTGAAGGATGCATTGAATTGGAGAGATGAAAATGACAACGAGAAAAACACGCAAGAAAATGATTCAGAGTGAAGCGACGAAAATATCGTCGCTGACCAATGAAGGACGAAACAACATCTATAAGGAGCAAGCAGGGCTCTTTATCACTCATCAAATCACCGGAACGTCTGAACGTGAAGGTACTAGATTTTACGACATTACAATAAGGCTCTCTGCTAATCCGAAGCGTAATAGCCTGGGAGAAGTCGTAGAGGCAAGATTTTTCCTTGGTCCCATGTTTGGTGACAGGGTGCTGAAAGTGGAAACACCTAACTTGGAATTCGTAACTAAGGCATATGGACCTATGCTCTGCACCGGTGAAGCAACATTGAAGGACGGCACAGTCATCGAGTTGGTCCCGCGATGGATTGACTTTGAGCATGGAGCTCTTTTGGAAGGCAAGTTGGCCGCTGAACAGGAACTCGCAGGCTTGAAAGAAAAGGTAGAAGGAATCAAGAAGAAAATAGCTGCCTGGAAAGAGAAAGGCGGATGCGATAAGAACTCGAAGTCAGTCGATTCCTAAGCATGTGCGAGCACTAAAACCAAAGGACAGTGCAAGAAATTTGCCACTGTCCTTTTTGTTTCTCGTTATCTACTAGTATATGTAGCAAGATTAGTTTGGTGGCGACAAAAATTCGAAATTGGCTAGGAGCCTGCCTTGCTGTAGATTGCTTCGTAATTCCAGAAGCTTCCAAATACTTTGCGCACGTAGTCGCGAGTCTCTGTCATCGGAATATCTTCAACGAATACATCAAAGTCTGTTTGTTCAGAGTTACGGAATTTGTTGAAGAGAGTCTTCAGTGCGTTTGGTCCGCCGTTGTAACTTGCAACACCGCAGAGCGCATTGCCGTCAAAGCGGTGAATGACGTAGGACAAATAGTCTGTGCCGAGTTTGATGTTGTTCTGAGGTGCGTGAATATCGCTCTCTGCAGATATCGGTACACCCAAGCGTTTGGCAACGCCGTAAGCTGTTCCAGGCAGTAATTGCATTAGACCAAGGGCATGTGAACGACTTATAGCCATGTGGTTGTAGCGGGATTCTTCACGTACAAGAGCATGGACAAGTAGTGGATCGACGTCTTTTGCTTTTGCTTCAGAAGCAATTGCTTTGGCATGGAGTAATGGATACGAAAGTAGCCATAATCCCGAGGCTTGCGGTTTTCCGACTAAGGCTCGACTTGCTGTATTGATCGCTTCAAGCGGCAAGTTAACAGCTGACAATAACCAAGATTGTAATTTTGCATGTGCTGTTTTGGCTTGAGGAGTTGTCGGGGGCAACAAATCAATGCACTCTTGGAATTGACGCAAGTGCGACAAGACAGATATTGTAAGACCAAAGTTTTTGGCGATATCCGTATAGCTTATTAGTTGCGGCGGCTCGGGCCAGGACCACGCTTCGTTAGGATGCTTGCGTCCCGGTTGCGTGCTCCAGCCGCGATCACGCGCACCACTGAGAGCCGCCAATCGTTGGCTTGCTCTGTAGCCGTAATAATTGGAGGCATATTGCTCGTGCGTTGCTTTGTATGCTGCAATTGCTTGTGTGTTCTGTTTGAGACGTTCATTGAGTTTGCCTATCCAAAAGGAAAGTCTCGGTGCAGACTTGGCTTGTGGATATTTAATTATAGCTGCATGAGCAGATGCAAGCGCGGCAGCGGTTTTCCCTGCTTTTGCTTGGTGCCACATCAGCCACCAAGATGATTCCGGTGCAAAGGCTGAAGTTGGATGTGTTGCGAGGATTTGTTTGTAGTAATTGTCTGCAATTTCCGGTGTTGCTGCTCGAAGCGCCAAATTCCATTGTGCAGCATCGGCAAAGCGATCGTTTAGACCAAGCACCATTTGCCATGTGCCTATTGCTTCCTGCTTGGTTTGCATCTGACAAAGCAAAGTGGCGGCATCCGGCACATGAGTGGAGGTTGTGTGTTTCATGATGTCTGCTTTTAAAGATTCGGCAGCTTCAGCTTTGCGTCCTAGTCTATAGAGACAATTGTCCTTTTCAAACCAGCGCGCATCGGAGTCTTTCCATTCAGCCAGAGCCTTGTTCCAATTGGCTGCTTTGTAATAAACCAATCCGAATAGATCATGATCAGCATCAGTTGCCGTATAGTCAGGCAGAGCTTGCAATCTGTTGATGATCGTTATGGCGAATTTTCCGTTGGGACTTTCTTTTAGATAGTAACGGAATAAGGCAAGCCCTTGATCGCGAGTGATTGACGAATCAATGAGCATCTCGCCCAAGTAGTATGTTGCACCTAAGGCGAATTGGGTCTGACTAAAATGCTTGTTTACATACTCGAAGGCTTCTTTGGCTTTTTGTTGCTCGCTTGCACGTAAATACGACTGAGCCAAATTGTAGTCGGCATTAGCCTGCACTTCTGCGCTGTCACTTTTTTGTTTGATGGCATCAAGTGATTTGCGAACTATGTTTTCCAGTCCCAAAGTGGCTGCACATTCGGAGATGTGCCATTGACTGCGTTGCCAGAGTCCTTCGTGATTGCTCGATTTTTCAAATAATTCAATTGCTCGTTGTTGATCTTCTTTGCTGGTACTTGTTTCAAGCAAGCGCGCCAGCACATACCCGGCTTCTTGTTTGGTTTGTTCGGGTGTGCCGTGGAAGTTGTATATCGATTCGAGTTGTTGGCGAAACTCTTCTTTGGAGAGTGTTTTTTGTTGAGCTAAGACATCAGTTAACTGCGGAGGTGTTGTTGAAGAATCAGATGACGCGGCGCAACTGGTGGAAAAAATTGCCACCATGGAAGCTGATGCCATGATTCTCTTTATTGCCAGCAATGTGCTCGGTCCAAAGTTAGATTTTGCTGGTAAAGATGCTAGCATAGGGAAATAGTAATTAGAAGGTAATGTGACCGCGCTGTCATGAGATATTTCGACAACGCATCTACTACTTACCCGAAGCCCGAAGAAGTTTATCGGGCGCAGGACGTATTTTTGCGTTCAGCGGCAAATCCTGGACGCGGTGCGCATCAGTTTGCGCTTAATGCCGCAAGGCAGATTTTTGATTCTAGGCTGGCGGTTTCAGAGTTTCTTGGTATACGGGATGCTTGCCGATTGGTATTTACCGGCGGTTGCACGCAATCGTTAAACATGGCGCTTAAAGGCTTATCCTGGCAGCCTGGCGATGTCGTCTTGACATCAGCGCTCGAGCACAATGCGATGATGCGCCCGCTTGAGCAGCTAAAAAAACAAGGTGTCGGTATTGTTCAACTGCCTTATGCGAAATCCAATGTCATAGGCGCTGATGATTTGCGCAGTGCGTTGTCACAAAAGAAGATTCGACTTTGTGCAGTAAGTGCTGCAAGCAACGTGACAGGTGAGACAGTAAATTTGGCCGATGTAGCCCAATTGTGTGCGCAATACAAAGTTCCGTTGCTGGTTGATGCCGCACAATCTGTCGGTGTCATCGAGCAAAATATCGACGATTTAGAAATTAGTATTTGGTGCGCGTCCGGACACAAAGGGCTAATGGGACCGCCTGGTGTAGGTTTGTTGTATGTCAAATCATCCGTGGAAATCGAACCTTTGATTGCCGGCGGCACCGGCTCGCAATCGGAAAACTTCGCTATGCCTTCCGACTATCCGGATCATCTGGAGGCAGGCACGCTTCCGGGACCGGCAATTCTGGGATTGGCCGCCGGCGTTAGGTTTTTGGCAGATAACGGCATTGCCAAAATTGCCGAACATGAAATGATGCTAGCTGCACAATTCCTTGATTGGGCTCAAACGCAACCGCATATCCATATATATGGACCAAAAACCATTGCCGGTAGGTTAGCCGTAGTCTCTTTTTCCATGGATGGTATGACGCCCGATAAAGTGGCAGATATTTTAGATAGTCGCTACAGCATTGCCGTCCGTCCAGGCTTGCATTGTGCAGCAGCGGCGCATCGGACATTGGGCACAATTGATGCCGGTCTAGTACGGGCAAGTTTTGGTTGGTTCAATACCGTCTCTGACGTGGAATATTTTTGTCAGGCACTATCAGAAATCGCTATACTGGCTACTAGGTAGTGTTTGCAATATGGAATCCCTATCCGGAGATTGTCTATGAGTACCACCATTGCTCACGACGCGGTTACCACGTTTTCGTTATCGGCAATTGAACAGTTAAGTGGACTCAACAAGCTGATAGATCCGGATGTTTTGCAGGCAATAAATAAACCCAAACGGGTGATTGTTGTCGAAATTCCATTACGTCTGGATAGCGGCAAGTTCGTCACTTTTCAGGGCTATAGAGTGCAGCACAATGATGCGCGCGGTCCGTTCAAGGGTGGACTTAGATATCACCCGGATGTGGATATGCTCGAAGCGCGTACATTGGCGCATTTGATGACGTTAAAGACAGCTGTAGTAAACATTCCATTTGGCGGTGGCAAAGGCGGAATTGCCTGCGACCCTAAACAATTGAGCCCGCGTGAATTGGAAAGATTGACGCGGAATTTTACCAATTTACTTGGTGAAAATATTGGCCCACGTATTGATATTCCTGCCCCTGACGTGAATACAAATTCGCAGGTGATGGCTTGGATTGTTGATGAATACTCGAAAACACACGGACAGTCTTGGGGTGTTGTAACAGGCAAGCCGTTGGAAATTGGCGGTTCGCTGGGACGTGATGAGGCAACAGGGCGCGGTGTCATGTACGCGGTACGTGAGGCTGCACGTGAAAAGGGACTGGATTTAACCAAGTGCCGTGTAGTTTTTCAAGGCTTTGGCAATGTAGCGTCTTATGGCGCACGATTAATTGAACAAGAGTTGGGTGCAAAAATCATCGGCGTATCTACCTCGCAAGGAGCAATTTACAGCCCGCGCGGGTTTGACTTGCTCAGTGCTGAAGCCCATTACAGACAAAATCGCGGCTTGAAAGGTTTTGCTGAAGTGCAGTGGATGACCAACGAAGAATTACTCGAGCAAGAGTGTGACATTTTGATTCCGGCAGCGCTGGGCAATGCTATTACTCTCAAGAATGCCAAACAAATAAAAGCACAAATAGTTGTTGAAGGTGCAAATGATTGCACAGACGCTGCAGCTGATGACATTCTTGCAAAACGTGGAGTTTTTGTTGTGCCGGATATCCTAGCGAATGCCGGCGGAGTAATTGTGTCCTATTTCGAATGGGTGCAAAACCTGAACAATCACTACTGGTCAGTGGATGAAGTGCGCACTGAATTGGAAAGAATTATGGTGGCAGCCTACAACCAGGTTTCAGCAGTGGCTAAAGAGCGGCAATTGACCATGCGTGAAGCTTCTTACATTGTGGCTATTGAGCGTGTCGCTAAAGCGATGATCTTGCGCGGTTACTAGCCTGTACTAGGGTAATAACAATAACGTGGACTCGGTAAGCAAACAAGATAACGCCGTCTCACAGTCATGGCTTGACCGTTGGCTAAACGCCAGTATTTTGCTGCTTGCTTTAAGCGTCCTTGTTTTCCGTTTGTCTTGGACGGAAGCCGATCCCGATTTGTGGGGACATGTGCGATTTGGTCAAGATGTGCTGCGTCTGGGAAGACTTACAGAGATTGATCCTTACTCTTATGTCAATGCAGGATTTAAGTGGATAAATCACGAATGGTTATACGAAACGCTTATGGGGTTTATGTTTAATCAGTTTGGTGCGTTTGGGCTGATTAGTATTAAGTTGTCCGTTGCCTTATTGGTTCTTTCTATCTTCTATCTTTGCTTGAAACAGCATGGCTTTCGTATGTTGCACGCACTAATTGCTTTATCGTTTGCTGTAACTATGACGTTGCCTTATTTGCAAACGGTACGTCCGCAATTGTCGACGTACTTATTTTTTACTCTGACTTGCTTAATTCTTAAACAGGCTGAAGGGCGTAAGTATGGATATCTATTTTTTCTACCGGCAATCTTTGCTGTTTGGGTAAATATGCATGGGGGTTTTCTTGCTGGATTGGCCATATTCTTTGCTTGGAGTTTTGCGCATCTGGTCTGCAACTATAGGCAATTGAGTAGAAAACGGCTTTTCCTAATACTTACATCGATGCTATTGTGTGTGGCGGCTGTCTTAGTCAATCCTTACGGCTATGAGCTAATTACGTTTTTGCTTAAAACTGCCACCACGCAGCGACCTGAAATCGTTGAATGGGTGCCTATTAAAATCGCAAGTGT
>JAKFVJ010000068.1 GCA_021732245.1 Candidatus Obscuribacterales bacterium
GAGCCATAGCATTGGTCAAATGATATCGAGCTTGTCCAAGATTTGATTTTGCTTTGTAGGCTTGCGACAAGCCGAATTCAACATCAGGATCTTTGACATTGGAGTTTGATATAGAACTCAACTTCTGAATTGCCAGATCATAATTGCCTGATTGAAAGGCACCTTTAGCATCAAGAGCTGCTTGTTTCATTTGCTGATTTTGCTGTTGAGTGGCAGCTTGCTGTCTTTGTTGTTGTTGAACAGCCTCCGCTTTAGCCATCTGCAGTCTTGAACTTACAGCTTGATAGGCTTCAACAAAATCCTTGTCTTGCGGGTTGGCCTTGGCTGCAGTTTGGTAGTGATTCAGTGCTTCCGGCAGATTTCCTTGCTGCTCGGCAATGGCGCCCAAATTATAGTGAGCATCGGCATTGTTTGGATTTATCGCCAAAACCTTTTGGAAAAGCGACGCAGCTTCTTGAACATTGCCGGATGAATATGTTTGTACGGCCTTTTGAAGAACCGACTTGCCGGCATCTGGTGCTTCGTTAACTGATTCAGGATCGTCGCCGTAATTATTGGCTGCGCTATCCGGAGCCTGTGAAGGCTCCAGATAGTCGAGCTGTGGCGCTAGGGGCATAAGTTTGGCCACCGACTGAGAACCTGGTACGGGAGCTGAAGCTGTTGCCGGAACAACCGGTACAACGCTTGCGATAAGGGCCATTGATACTAATCTGACCGAAATATCCCTTATAAGCCTCATAGGCTTCCCCTCTATGCATTTTTAGTACGCCATGAGCCACCAGCTAAGGCAATAGCTAGGATGGTCCGCTATGCAGGTTGACGGAGGGGGGAGGGGAATGTTCCTGAGAAAATACCTTAAATTACCTTTGTATGTCCGGCAAAAACGTATCTTTTAAGCAGTGGTGCCGGACGGAAGCGTTCTCCGTACTTCTCAAACAGGCTCTCCATTTGCGTAAGGCAATTGTCCAGACCCATATCGCCTGCCAACTCAAGCGGACCTTTGCGCATACCGAGCCCTGCCTTAAGCGCCGGATCCAAATCCTCAGCCCGGCAAATCTTTTCCTGTAAAGCCAAAAATGCCTCGTTAATCATCGGCAGAAACAGTCTTTCTGGATTCAGAGAACCATTAACCGAAGCATTACCCTTAACCACAGAAGGAAGCTCCGGATTGATGCCGGACTTTTTCTTGGTCTCGGCGTCATATGTATAAAATCCACGACCGGTCTTTTGACCTAGCCAATTGTTGGCCACCATAGACTCTAAAACACCCGGCACGGCATAACGTGGGCCGTACTCCTGGAAATTAAAACGCGCAACAGCCAAGCCAATGTCACAGCCGTTCATATCGCGCAGGGTAAATGGACCAACCGGCATGACGTAGTCGCAAACCGCCTGGTCAATTTGCTCAACATTACCCAAGCCTTCTTCAAGACAGAATAGAGACTCGTTCATATAACGACCGAGCAAGCGGTTAACCAAAAAGGAGGCGCACTCTTCGACACGCACCGGCATTTTGCCTAACTTACGAGCAAAATCCATTGCAGCTTCAACTGTCACTTCATCGGTGTCCAAACCCGGTATCACTTCGACAAGCTTCATCAAATGAGCCGGATTGAAAAAGTGCAAGCCAACTACCTTGTCGGGACGTTTGGTAAATCGAGCCAATTGCGAGATGGGCAAACTGGATGTGTTTGTGGCAATAATTACGCCTGGCTTGAGAACTCGATCAAGCTCGGACAGGACAGCTTCCTTTATATGTAGCTGCTCCGGCACGACTTCAATGACAAAGGAAGCATCGGCAATGTCTTTGACGTCGGTTGTCGTTGTAATAAGCGCGCGACGTTTTTCCGCGTCACTTTCCGACAAACCTTTGCGCACTTGCGAAGCAATCATCTTCTCAATGCGCTTAATTCCATTATCTACAGCTTTACTATCTACATCCTTCAAAACGACCGGCAGGTCACTCATTGCCACCGCAAGAGCAATTGACGAGCCCATGGTGCCCGCACCAACAACTGCCACCGTATTTAATGTCATTATCGCTTTATCCTCATTTAACAAACTTTGCAGCCGGCACTCCAAGTGCTGGATATATCTACTGGTTGTCTATTCAGCCCCCTAAGTTACCAGACGTGACCGATAAACCTGAGATTTAACCACTTGGGTTCCGATAAAAGCTTAAAAACCATAGCTTTTTTGTAACTAATCGTTAAAATGACATCAAGTTTAATCCTCACTTAGTTCTCATATTTTTTACAACCGAATACAAGTTTCAACCTCAGCAACAGGCGCAGCCTGGGGGTAGACCATGCTCATGTATTTAATCATCATCCTTGAACTGGCATTCTTATATGCTGCGTTCTGGTACATATATCTACGTGAACCAAAACCCCGCAAAATTACAGGCAACCCCTGGGGTAACTATGCCAGCCCAATCACCGGTAAGCAGTATGCAACGCGTGCCGTTGATCCATCGCTGCCACCAATCGGTCAGCCGGTATTAATTGACAAGCAACCAGGTACACGCACCTGGCAAGTACAAAATCCAGGCTTTACCAACATAGTGCCGGCAACTGCCAGACAATCAGGCGAAGCTCAACTTGTTGTGGACTTTCTTTCCAATTTGAAGCAATCAGTTAACCGCTTATCGGTCAAACTGCCATAAAATAGTGGCGATGAATACGCCGACCATCTTACTAAAAGTCAAAAACCTCAAGAAACACTTTCCGATCCACAAGGGTTTCTTCAACCGTCAAGTGGGAGCGGTGCGCGCCCTTGATGGTATCAACCTGGAAGTCTTTGCAGGCGAGACACTTGGTCTAGTTGGTGAATCCGGTTGCGGCAAGTCCACTTTGGGTCGCGTTATCTTGCGACTGCTTCCTGCCACCGAAGGTGATGTCAACTTCTCAGGCGTCGATGTCTTTGCTGCCGACAACAAACAAATGAAAGCACTGCGTCGTGAAATGCAGGTTGTCTTCCAAAATCCATACGCCAGTCTTGACCCGCGCATGAACGTAGCGCAGATTATAGGCGAGCCTTTGACTGTCCACAAAGTTGCCTCAGGCAAAGAACTAAACAAACGTGTTCAGCACCTAATGAATCTCGTTGGTCTTTCACCTGAGATGATGGACCGCTACCCTCACGAATTTTCCGGCGGACAACGTCAAAGAATTGGTATCGCGCGTGCCTTAGCCCTGAATCCAAAGCTTATTGTTGCTGATGAGCCGGTATCGGCACTAGATGTAAGCGTGCAAGCCCAAATTCTCAACCTGCTTGCCGACCTGCGCAAAGAATTCAATCTGACCTATGTATTCATTGCACACAACTTAGATGTAGTGCGTTATATAAGCGACCGAATCGCTGTTATGTATCTAGGCAAGATTGTTGAACTTGGCACAACCAAGGAGGTTTATAGCCAACCTCTGCATCCTTATTCGCAAGCACTGATAAATGCAGCGCCAATTCCTGATCCGACAGCTGATCGCCAAGACCGTGTAATTCTAAAAGGCGATTTGCCAAGTCCGGCTAATCCACCTGCCGGATGCTCATTTCATACACGTTGCCCAATTGCCCGCGAAAAGTGCATGAGCGAAACACCTCCATTGCGCGAAGTAATTCCTGGACACTTCTCTGCATGTCACTTTGCCGAAGAACTACTTAGGTCGTAATTCAGACACAGTGCCATCGGCTCTAAACCAACGCGCCGACAAAATTCCCTTTTCCATGATTTCCGAAAAATTGGCAAAAACACATTTGCCGGCACCGACTCCACTTGCCTTGAGCATCGGCAATGTCCACTCTTGAAGCGTGCGAATGCGGCTTTCGTTGTTTGCCACCACCCAAATGGGATTGCCCGTAAAAAGAAAATTGACTATCTTTGGCTCCCACTGCTTCGTTTGTCTAAAATTCCCTGTGTCCAACTCCAAAAGAATTACCATTGGCTCTCCTTTGGGATAAGCAAAAGAAACAACAGCATCAGGATACTCTGTCATAGTGGCGCCATTATTCTCAGCCCACTTCATAGCAAAGTCTTCGCCCTGCATCCAAGCAAAATTTCGAATTTGCCCAGCATCTTCGGCATCTTGCAGTGAAACTCGTATGTCAGCCAGTTTTAAAAAATGCTCTTTGTGATAAGTATGCGCCGGACCTGTGGGAATCTCACGTCTGTCCAAACTACGCTTCTGCTCAAGCACATTGGCTCCATGCTGCGTCAAATAATAGATAAGCTCCGGTCGTCCTCTTTCTTCACTTCTTTCAGAAGATGCGCAACCAATTAAATTACTCTGCATCAATCGGCGCATTCGCTTGCGAGCAGTCTCGTAACTTATATCCCGGAAAGTTAATTGAGCCAGCTGTCCCGAAGTCAGCGTGCGGTGAATGTAGAGCTGATAGAGAGACTCGACGTCTCTATCCATCACTACGAGTGCCTTTTTCTTTGCTTTCGTTGATGTCGTGCGCATTAAATCAACCGATTTGTCCTACCCCATGAATATTCTAGTAGATGCTCCCACTAGGATGCAGCGGACAGTGGTATCTGCAAATCTATTGAGTCCCAGGGGACAATGAATAAACCTTCCTTGGTCTGAGTAACCAAATCAGAACTGTTCAACTCCCGAATATCAATTCGGACATTCTTATAGTCCCTTTTCAAATAAGTGGCCAATTTTCTGATACTTAATGGGCCTTTCTGGCGAAGGACCTGCAATAGTTCGGTACGTCGAGGAGTCAACGTTCTCCACAAAGTATCCAGACTATCAAAGTACAAACGAAACGTTGGTCCACCTATTGGCTTACGCTGCTCAAGAGCTTTCCAAGCTTGTATAACTTCCTTCGTGAGTTCAGCTTCGGTTCTCACGCCTATAACTATTTGACGCTCGCCTTTTATTTTCTTCACGTTCTTTTCCTCCTATGTCGAGCTACGTCAGACCAAAAATCTTCAAAATGCAGACGATACTTTATCCCATGTGGCTGTGATTCCGATACGGACACGATCCAAATCGCAATTTCAACTACCGTACCATCTCCATACTTCTCTTTAAGCAAAAGATGCTTATTAGATTTCGCCTCTCTAAGGTTAGTATACCCTAGGGTCTTCACACCTCCAACCTGTCGTTTATATTTCATTGCTACCTCTCTAGCAAATCGCTATTGGTGCCCGTTTATCTTTAAACGGTCAAGAGGTGCAAAAAGTTCACAGCCAAGAGGTTAATTTCCAGCTGAACTGGGGAATTTAATTGAGCGTTCTGAATTACTATCCGTCCGGCAGTGATCGAAAATTGAATTTAGGTATGCCACGGTAATGGGAATGGCACGCAGTAGGTTGTCTCTATGAAAGTGCGGCTTTTGAAGTCGCCCCCTTTGGTGTGTACGGTGAAGCCGCTGGGATCAACGGCCGAGCCAAAAAATGGTGCGCAAATTGCTTGGGCATTGGTGCCTGCACTTACTTGTTGAATGGTCACTGCTTTTTCGCCGGCGATTCCATGATAGAAGCCACGATAAGTAAGTTGCAGTTTTGGCATCCAGCATTCGACATTGGGTTGCACAATTGGACAAGATACTGTCCAAGCTGCTGATAGATTGGGATGTTCTCCATATTCGGTAAAGTAGCGAGCGGCATCTCCCGGCTTGGACGCTTGTTCACCGTTTGTCTGTGGATATGCGCTAGCAGCTAAATCTTTAGCTTGCACTTGATAGAGCACTCTAGGGACGCAGTTGCCTGCCGGTGTGTCGCCAAAGGCGGTTAAGTTTTGATAGAGATACTGCCCTTTTGGTGTCGGCACAGTTGCATAGCGATCAGCCGGCACTTGGGCGATTTGTACATTTTGTTCGCCGGATCCTGCAGTTGGATTGGCAACCTGAAAGCTAAAGCTAAATAGCGAGAATGGTGGCTGAGAGCTTTGAGCTAGTACAGGCTGCATAAAGTCATGACTTTCACGCTGGATGCGCTCACCAATAATCGGCTCACTTGTACGCTTGTAGATATTCATTTGACTGACAGCCATGCCATTTTCATTTTTGACCAATTTGCCTAAGTAATTCGGACCAACTGATATTGGTCCTTGATGAACACCTACCAAGTTGTAATTCATTGTCTGCGGATAAAAATCAGCACCAGCCAAAATATAGTGGCCCAACTGTTCATAAGGCACCCAAACACTGACAGGAGGCACTGAATGCACACCATTACCTGTAAGTACTTTCATGTTCTGCACGAAGGTATAGCAGACTTCCATCATGTATGTTGTATTTACGATGGTCGAAAACACATATGGATTGTTATCAAAATATCGTCCCATAGCCTCGAACTTAGCCGTGGTCAGCTGCGCCTGAACCTTATCAATTTCCCCTTGCGTGGTGGTACCTTGCTTCAGCTGCTTATTTAGAGTGTCCAACTGATCATTCAACTGTTTTACGACAGAGTCTTTCTTGACCGGCATCCATTACAGTTACAGCAAGATTGTACTGTTCACAGGCAATCCAATCAGTGTAAATTAGATCGCGCAAGAAAAACTGCAAATTTAGAACATGAAATCCATCGGCAGTTGTTAGCTGACCATTACAGTCCTTCAATGCCATCAATGCTGTTGGCTTTACGTTGCCATCTGCCGGCGTGTACTTCCACATATTTATTTGCTGACGCTCGTACGCAACTGGATCTTTGTAGAAGTTTTCCAGCGATCGTGGATCATCGCTGGCCATACCAGGAAATACGGTTAGCACAGGCGTCGATGCTGCACAGTTTGTTGCAGCTGCCGCATATGCAGGCTGCATAAACCCTTGATTGGAACTCGTGAATATCTTTGGACTCGACGGCGGATTGGCTTTGAGATCATAGGACAAAGCATCAATTACCGAACGAATATTGGGACGAGTGCCCAAAGTTTTCAACCAGTCATAAACCACAAAAGAAAGTGCGACACTAGGATCATCATTGTTTGATTTGCCGCCAATTCCTTTAAATGGCAGAGCTGTCAAAGCGCCCGCGCTATTTGAGGCACTACCGCCAAAGTCACCACCTTGAGGTACATACCACTTACCTTGGCTGTTTTTGTCCCAGCCCGTATAAGGGCTTGTTGGATCAGTCTGTCCAGGAGCAATTTGCGAGGCATTCATTATTGATTTGACGCTTTTGAATGAAATTGCCGGCGTGTCCTCCGGAAACCCACCGTTGAATCCGACATTGAGAGCACTGGAGTTCCCCGAAGTCATTGAGCGCCCACCTACTTGCGCGGTGGAGACTACATGCATAACTTGAGAAGTGTTATTACGGCGCGTCACATCAACCAGTGGCTGATCACAGGAGACTTGAGCAAGTACTGGTGCAGCGCTTGCGCTCAATGCACCAAAATCAGCGGCGCTAGCCAATGTTGGACTTGAACCAACTGCTGCAAAAGACACTGTCTTTGTCAATCCAGCCAGAGGAAAGGCGAAATTAGGACGGTAATAGCGAACGCTGCCGACCATATACGAATTATTATTCGTGTAGTTAGT
>JAKFVJ010000074.1 GCA_021732245.1 Candidatus Obscuribacterales bacterium
GGGACGAAATCTTTTTGAATGCTATTCACCCAACAGCCAAGCGCTAGCTGTTGTCCGTATTTGGGATTGCGTGGGTATGGCTTGTATCCAACTTTCCAGTCGTATTTGATTTGTCCTTGCCAGACAATGCCGTCGGAGTCATCGAGAATGGTTAAGTGGTCGCCGTCTTTTAGATGCACCTGATCTTCATATGGATTTTGCCGATGAGCATATTCGGTGACAATCCAGTGAAAGCCTTCGGAGCCTGTCTCGCAGTAGACATCGAGAAAACCTTTTTTGATTTTGCCGGTCGCATCGTCTAGTGCACTGTCCTCTATCACCGAATCAACAATGTCCAGTCCTTGCAGGAAAGGCACAACGTCTGGATGGCAGCGAATATTACAGAGTGGAAATTCCTTACCACTAATATCGCTTATTAATCCGCTTGTGAATATTTTGTTGAACTTAGTGTAGAGATAGCTTTTGAAGGCGACGAATGTGAGGAAGTCTGCCTCTTTGTATTCTGTTGTTTGTAGTTTTAGATAGGGCGGTAGATCTTTGAAAAACACCGTGTAGCGTTTGTGTTCCGTTTCTTTCTTGATACGTATTGAGACAAGCGTTGCCCGGTTGGAAAGTATTTGTCTGTGGATTTCTCTGGGTATGGGTTGTTGATTTTCACGAAGAAAAGCGACGAGTATCCCACGCATTGTCCCGACAGGCACCCAGGTAGAAGTTACTTTGCCGTTTTTCTTGCAGTAGTTGTCGAACAAATTACCAAACCAAAGCATGTGCTGCATTGGTGTTAGAACTAGATCTTGCATTAATATGTCCTCAGCGAAGAAAGAATGCAAGGGCGCATGCAATGCGCCCCTACAACGAACCGGATTAGCGGCAATATCCGTAGCGATGTCGCCCAGATATCGTTAGCGGCGATATCCGTGGCGATGTCGCCCAAATATCGTTAGCGACAGTGGCCGTGGCGATGTCGTCTGTAATTGAAGTGACGGTATCGCTTCATTCGGAATTGACGATGACGCCGGCGTTGGCCGCATTGAATGGGCTGGTAGTATCCACGCTGAGTCCAGTATGGATAGCGCCGATATGAACCCGGGCAGGAATAGTTGTCGTAACAACCAGAGTTGTTGTAACAGCGGTTATCTGCCGACGCGGGTTCAACGCTGCCGACGTTCAAGGCAAAAATCATTGTCAGAGGTAGAAGTAGTTTTGCAATGTTCATATTTGACTCCTTGCAAATTGGTTGTGATTATCTTTTCTTCTTTGGCGGCTTCGCAGAAAGACGAGCTTTTGCATTTAGGGCACCCATTACGCGTTGCATGTAGGCAACGGTTACGTTTTGATATGCCGTTTGCTCATCGCTTTGAATTTTGCGAGCCTCTTCGCCTAGAAGTGCTGCCAAATCCACCTGTGATAAGCCGTGGGCTATTCGCAGGCAGACTAGTTGTTGTCCGAGTCCGACGAACTCGAAAAGTTTTGGCAGCTTTCCTTCTTTGAGTTGCTCATAAACAGCCAGATCTTTTCTTGCTGTTTTTAGCTTTCTCATATCAGGAGTCATCAGCCGCTTGCGTTCTTTGCGGCTGATGCCGTCTCGTTTGTATTTTTGACTCTGTTTGATGACTTGGCTGCTTAGTTTGGTCAAATCCCTTTTTGCGGCCAGGTACTCTGAGTCTGAAAGTATGAAAGACATGCAACGTCTTCCTACAGGGATTCCAGTGTGGAGAATCGAAGCAAAGCGCTTTCTACAACGGGTGCTTCATCCTCTTCCTTCACAGTTACGACAAATTTGGCCTTGTGGAATCGCCAATGGCCGCTTCGTAAATTTGTGTCGCGTCCTGAGATCTTTTTGTTTTCCAGATGAATGCGCAGTCTGCTGTTGCCCAGCTTCTTGTTGATCATCTGGGTAAATCTGTCCATACCCACGCCGAGGTATGCGGCGTCTTCATAGGACTGTGCGATCTTCTTCATGTTTTCCGGCAAAGTGCCAACTTCGCAAGCAGCTAGAATCATGGTCTGGTCGACAAGCTTTTCGATGCTCATTTCTCGTGCGCGGTTGAGATTCGGTTTTGGCATCAATTTACGCATGACAAAATTGAAAACACCAACTTGGGCGTCGGCGAATAAGAAGCTAACGACCGGTAAATAATGAACGACAAGCTCCGGATTGAAGAAGCCCGGTCGTTTGATGTCCAATTGATTGTACGGATCGTCTTGGAAGTAAAGTTGTGTGATTAGCTCGGAATATCCTTCTGCTTCGACAAGGATATGTACATGAGCTGGTCGTGCCTCTAGTCCTTCATCAGGAATAGGGTAGTTGCCGGGACGTAGGAAAGTAAACGAATAGGAATTGCTCAGTAAAAGCGAATCAGCCTTTACGCGTCCTCGGTAAGTGTGCTGTGATGGTGGTATGTCTACCGGATTGCCTTTTGCATCTTGATTGTCATAGATGCCGTCGGGATCGGCTAGCCATACATGCACGGTTGGGTTCGGGACAATTGATCCATCGGTGGAAAAAATTTGTCCGGATAATCTATGAAGAATGCCCTTTACTCCTTGCGGAGCCATGTGTGATTGCCTTGGCGAATCTAGAAGGAAATATGGTCCTTCTACTTGCCTTGGCGTGGGCATCATATGTCGAGACTGTGAAAGTGTTTTTCTCTTTGACATGTTGATGTTCTCCGAAGTGATTCTTATTGACGCAAAACAAAGGCGCCTGCCCTGGGGACAGACGCCTTGTCTTGCAGGTCGGTGTTTAACCGAAGAGTCGGCTTAGTGCCTTGTAGAGAAGCACTACGCCGGAGAGGTAGGCGAGGCCGGCACCAGCCGCTACGCCTTGCAGCAACAATCCACCGGCTGGAACCAGCAGAAGTGATGCCAATGTTAGTCCGGCGGTTGCATAAAGCAACGCCAAACCTACAGCACCCTCGGGATCGATTTTGCTGGGATCAAATGGCTTGAGAACGCCGTAGCGAGCGTTGGCCATTCCGAGGAAAAGTGCCACCGGATACGTGAGCAAAACCGCCGGCGAAAAACTTTCGATGTTCAACGCACCTAGATTTATTGCCGGAGTTTGCAATGCAAAGGCAGCTGAGACGAAGAATACAAGAAATAGCGGAATTCTTGTGAGCATCTCGAAGTTCATAAATTCCGTGTCTTTCTGTCTGAACTTTGTGGTCATGATGTGTGAGATCAGTCTGCCGACTAAGACAGTGGCAAGTACTGAAAGGACATAAGGTAGTGTAATTGCGTCCATGTGTTTTTACTCCTGTGGGGGTTAAATAGGTGTTTTGTCATTCTGAGGAGCGCAGCGACGAAGAATCTGCTGCGTAGAAACACGTTCAAGTCGATAAACGCAAACGTCGTATCGTTACGGTAGATTCTTCGGCTAGTGCCTCAGAATGACAAAATCGTTCTAGTCGTCTGAATCGGTAAGTGTATTTACCGGCGTCAGTAGTTCTTTCGTCTTTGCTCTTTGGATTGCATAGACAAGAACGGACTTGATGTCGTTTAGTGAATCGTTCAGGTACACAACTCTGAGATTGCGTTTCACTAACTTCTCCAGGCTCAACCATTTGTTGATGGACTTCTGTAGATCTTCGACCTTCTCCATGACGGCTTGCAGGTCTTGGGATTTACTTGTGTCATTGACTTGCAAGAGTGCTTGTCGAACTTCTTCGACTTGCGTAAGAATTTGGCTGTCCTCTTCTTGAGTAGCCAAAACTTGCTTGCAAGTTCCGCCGGAGCATTTGTAAATGCATGCGGCGAATTCATCAAACATAAGTTGCGTGCCGCGTACTGGCTGCAGGTGTGGCGAAGCAACTGCCGGTTTGCGATAGGGACCCAACTTGAGATACTTGATTTTCTCAGCATCTAGTTGAGCTGTCGCGAAACCTGTTGTACCTAGCGCTCCCATTTTGCGCGATTCGTCTATACGATCAATCACGCCTACTCCGTCTGCGATACGGAAGTAAGGAACACTTGGGTAGACAAAGCAACCACTGCCAACGGAGCGTTTGACAAACTTGGAATCAGCAACGAAGACATCCAACGACTCGTCATAAGTCATTGGATTGAGCGTGTCAATCCAGCCATTCTGAGTCCAGGGTTCCCAGTCTTGCTGAATAATGCTCAGGCGCAATTCACGTCTGAAAGCATAGACGGCACCGGAAACAACAAGATTCGGTTTGGCTCTTTTAAGAGTCAAAGAAATGTCTTGCACGAACTTGCTGACCTTGGAAGTTTTCCAAGCTTGCCAGGCTTGTCTTGTTTTTTCGTCGAGATTGGACAAGCTCAAACCGGTTTCTTTTTCAAACGCAGCTCGGCTGGCTTTGTCGTATCCAACTTCCGTGCCGACTTTCTGGAAGGGAAAGCGAATGTAATCGAGTTGAAGTCCATCGATATCCTTGCGGGACACTTCGAGAATCATCGCCTTGAGAAATTCGCAACCGGGAATGTTGGCTGGGCTTATCCAAGTTTCCTTGTCAGCCTGAGGTGGAAAGACAGAACCGTTAGACGCGCGCAAGGACCAATCCGGATGCTTTTCAATGACAGGACCAGGATAATCACCTGGCTTGCCGAGCATGGGGTTGAGACCTCTATTGCCTACAGCAAAAACTCTTGCCCAGACATGGAATTCCATGCCACGCTTGCGTGCTTCTTGCAGGGCGCACGTAAGCGGATCGTATCCGTCGGCAAGCTTGGGATACTTAGGCAACAAGTCACTGTCGCACATCGCATATCCGCCGTTGTTGTACTCGAAGTAGACAACGTTGAAGTGGGCTTGCTCAATTGTGTTGAACAAGTCAGTCATGCCTCTGGCGTCTTTAGTGCCGACAATTGTGCCGCGATCAAGCCAAATGCAGCGGGCTTCAACTGCTCTGCTTGGCATAGACATGCCATATGCTAGAGCGAATGTGCTGCGCGCTTGTCTGTATTCGTTGCGGGCTTTGTCGACTTGATTTGCAGCAGCCGCTTCGTTGAAAGCTTTTTGATGCGTTTGAGCTTGCTGTTGTGTCTTTTTCACTTCAGCCATCGGCACATCAAGATTTAGCTGTTGTGCTGTTTGAATTGAATCGGCAAGAGCATTGGCGCGTTCGTCCAAGTCTGCGCGCATTGTCGCATAATCAACCGTGCGTTCGTCAGCAATTATCTGAGAAGCTTGGTTGTTATCAAACAACATCGGGTCTTCGGCGAATGCCGGAGACAAATTTGTGAGTGTAAGCATCGCCAGTGCAAACGCCAAAGCGCGCGCGACGCCTGATTTTTTAACCAAGCTTCTCATAGCTGCATCTCCAATGAAAAAAGGCGCCGCTTTAGCTGCGCCTCGTAAAGTTGTCTAGTTGAGACTATTTTTTCGGAGTCTCAGTGCAAAGGTCTCTGATTTTTTGGCGGAGCTGCCGTGCTTCAGAGCCTGCGGGATGATTGCGATCGACTATTTTCAAGCCTTCGACGTAAAGCGTTACCGCTTTAGTCTTGTCTCCTAGCCGAGCAGCTAAATCCGCCAAGTTGTAATACGACTCGACAAGGAAAGGACTGCTTTTGCCGTAGATGGATACGCGGATGTTATGCGCTCTTTCTCGCAAATCCAATTCTTTCTGGTAGTTCCTTTGGATTTTTTGCAAATTGGCGAGTCTGTCCAAGCAACGAGCCACCTCGTAGTTGTCCGACAATTGCGTTTCGACCTTGACGGTCACTTTTGTTGGAAGATCCGGCGGTCCGAATTCTTCCGTCAGTTTAAGAGCCGTCTGTAGAGCTTCCTCGGCTTTGACGAAATCTTTTGCTGCAATGTATGTATCGGCCAAGTCATTGTATGTTTCAACAAGAAAGATGCCGTTTCTGCCAAGGGCTTTTTGTGTGTTGAGTAGCTCCTGAAAAATTTCAACTGCGCCTTTGTATTTGCCTTGATTTTTCATTTCGTTGGCAACGCTGCCGGCTAGTTCTCTGAGATCGCTTTCCAGCCCGCGCTCCTTTGTCGTCTCTCTCAGCAGCAACACCACTTGCGGCTGTATCCGTTCAGGATATTCCATCATGTGTTGGTCCCAAGCGGAGGTAATGTTCTCGCCGCGAGTCATGTCGTATTGCACGCATGCCGGCAAGCTGTATGAAGTAATTATGGGCTTTGCGTCCAGCTTGAAATAAGCAAGACCAAAAACCGCCAGGAAAATCACGGTGATAAATGTCACCGATGCATCTCTTAACCCATTATTCATAGGTTGACCTCCGTAAAAATAAAAGGCTGTTCCAGACCACGGCAAAACAAGCAACACGCCAAATGCTTGCTGCTTGTTTGAAAACTTGAGTGGTTACTTCTTTCGGGTTGTTTTAGAAGTTCTTATTGAATTAGTTGTGGATCTGGTATTTGAACTTACGAATTATTAGATCTAATTGTCAAGGAAAATTAAATATAAAGCTAAGAGGGGCGGACTTTTCGACCACGTAGCGGCGGCAAAATTCGATTGGATGTGTTCTGATGTGAGTACTTGATAATCATTCTCCAATTAGCGCGGCTCGCGAAAGACGCCTTCCAGTGTCAAATCCAGCGTTGTGGATAGGAAAAATGAAGGCCGCTTTGAAACAGGTTTCCATGATTTCCAAGTTGCTAAATGCCGTGAGTAAGACGCTTATTCCAAGCGGACTGCGGAACAGTTGACGAGAGAGACTGTCTGTTAGAATGGAATCACATTAGAGGACGTTAGGGAGGCTCTGCCCAACATGTTTGAGAGGTTTACCGAAAAGGCCATTAAGGTCATCATGCTCGCGCAAGAAGAAGCGCGCCGGTTAGGCCACAATTTTGTGGGCACCGAGCAGATTCTTCTAGGCCTCATCGGCGAAGGCACAGGAATTGCCGCCAAGACTTTGAAGTCGATGGGCGTCAATTTAAAGGATGCTCGCGTCGAAGTCGAGAAGATAATCGGTCGCGGCTCCGGATTTGTCGCTGTCGAAATTCCATTTACTCCTCGAGCAAAGAGAGTTTTGGAGTTGTCCTGGGATGAAGCCAGACAACTTGGTCACAACTACATAGGTACAGAGCACCTACTACTAGGACTAATTCGTGAAGGCGAAGGTGTTGCCGCCCGCGTACTGGAAAATCTTGGCGTCGACCTTACTAAAGTCCGCAGTCACGTAATAAGACTTTTGGGCGAAACAAGCGCTGCCACAACAGGCGGCGGTGGTGGTGGAGCACAAACCGGCACTGGACGCTCGAAGACCCCAACATTAGATGAATTCGGCATGAACCTCACCCAGGCTGCCAGCGAAAACAGACTTGATCCGGTTGTTGGTCGTGAAAAGGAAATTGAGCGCGTTATCCAAATTTTGGGACGCCGCACCAAAAACAACCCGGTTCTAATCGGTGAGCCGGGTGTTGGTAAAAC
>JAKFVJ010000275.1 GCA_021732245.1 Candidatus Obscuribacterales bacterium
TCCTTAAATTCTTTTGTGTAAGTTGAGTTAACTCTTTTCCGATTAACCATGTGTCACTCCTTTTCAACATTCTATGTGATCGGAGCGATTCTCTTTGGTTACTGTCCGTTAAATCGGGGAAAGGTCACCCCGCTCCTCAGAATGACTTAATAGGAGGATACGACAATGGCGAATGTAGATCCATTTTTAGATCACGAAATCGCGGCTAACAAAGATCCTGAAGCCGTATTTTCCTTTTCGATGCAAGTGAAAGAAGACTTCGAGGAGAAGGAAATTGAAGGGCTCTTTGTTGGCGTCAAACTTGGTGATATTTGGGGTTGTTCTGGAACCAGAGAAACCATCAAGGTTTTGCGTACTGACAAAAGAGTCTTGAGACTCGAGGCTGATCTGGACGCTGAAGAGGATGACGAGTAACGACCCATGCATTGAATTATGAAATAGGGGAGCAGATGGCTCACGAGTGTCTGTGCCCTGATCGCACACACCTAAATAAGAGGATAGCTACATATGACACAACATATTCGTATACTTGCATGTATTGACGCTCCGGATCCGGACAACTTCGTTCAATTGTTGGCCTTGCACAAGCTAAATCCTGGTGCTGCAATTGATGTTTTACTAACAGGTCGTCCAGTACACTTTGGAGCTACAAAGGCCGAACCGACTTGGGACTGGGATGCTCAGAGTTCGCGCATGGTTCAAGAAGCATCCGCATTTCGTATCAAAACATTCCTTCAACGCTTTGACATCACAGGCACCAGAGTCTTTGACGGCGGCATTGCCCCACGCACACTGGTTCCTCACTGGGTTCACTTTGCTGATTACTACAAGTTCGATGATATCGATCCACTGCAGGCTATCCGTAATGCACAACTGGAGCCCCAGGAAGAACTCTTAAAGACTTTGCTTGCGCTGCCGCCTGGTACCGTGCCAGTTGCAGTTGGTGGGCCCATGACCGGACTCCATCAACTAATCGTTCGCTGTCCAGAAGTTGCCTCGCGCTTCAAAGAGATACACGCCATGTTTGCCACCTGGGGCAACATTGCCTTGATGGAATTCGGAGACAAACCCAGAGGTGCTGTGCAGTTCAATGTCGCCTGCGATCCGCAAGCAGCGCATGCGATTCTCCTGGGACTAACTTGCCCAATCTATTTGATGCCAACCGAGGTTACCCGCGTCAAGGACATTGGCTTTGCCGACATGGATTCATTGGGAGAATCCCTTCCGGGAACATTTGCCGCGCGGAAGCTAATGAACCTCTACGCTCCCTGGTACCGTGCCGCCGTCGCGCCACGGCAAGGAAAAGACCCTGGAGATGAGCTCATCTACATCCATGATCTTTCCGCTGCCTTCAGTCTTGATGAAACACTGAGGAAGGCAATCTATGATGTGGTACCGATCAAAATAACCTCCGTGCCGCACCTGCCAAGCGAATCAGCTGACTGGGGCAAAGTGCTAATGAAACAAACTCACCGCAAGAGCAGCGTATTTGCAGCAAAAGCTCTCAATGAAGGTGGAGTGGCAATATACATCGATGCATTGAGGACACTTTTTGATGCACCAAAGTGATGCATCCGTAGACAAGCTACTAGGTTAGTTGGACAAACCACAACAAGAGGTACTAATCATGAATATTACAGCAGAGCAATTTCAACTATTTGTCGACCAATACAACCAATTGCAGGACAAGGCCACGCAAATCCTAAAGAGTACCGGTAGATACGTATTAGAAAAGAAGCTTGACCCAGATGATCCGAGGAATGATTGGAAAATCATTGATCGGATAGTCGACTGCCTCGAGGCCAAAATCACCGGCGTTGCTGCTGACAAGGTATGTATTACCCCTGATTTTAAATATGATGGAGAGGCGTTGGACCAAAGACTGGCGGTGGTCTATGCCTCGTTTCTTCCCGGTTCGCTCTCGCTGGACTTGCTATTGAGCGACAACTGGGAACAAGAGCTGCCGGCGCGCATCGAGAAATTCCTGGCTGCTGAATTGTCGAAGAGTAAGACAACGGGTCAGGAGGACCAATAACTCAGTCCTAGGAATCCCGCACCGGCTTTCTTATACTACTTATCTAGTGTCAGGGCCACCAAATTTCTTATCTTCTCAGCAAGAAGAATGGCCTGCTCAGCTGTTTCAACTGGAGGCCAAAAATCAGCATCGTATCTAAATTCGACAGCGTAGTCGGTCAAGTCGGTAAGATCAATAGCAGCAAGTTCCTCCGGAAACCCTTGCTCAAGACAGAGTCGCTGCAATTCCTCCACGTCGTGAGTCTTGGGCGCTGCAAAATCCCTAAAGGATAGGTATCCCTTCAACACTTTTTCGATGCACTGTTGTGCGTGAAAACAAGCCGTGTCGTAAGGACCTTCACTGTTTACGGTACGTTTGGCATCCGCCAGATCACTGTCAGCCTTTTTGAGCCAGCTAATTGCCAAATCACGGTTGGTCTTCAAAAAGCACCTTCCCTTGCGACAACGCCTGGTTGATGAAAGCGTTCGGCACCATTTTCCATTCTTGGATTTCGTCCGGCGTCCATACAACTATGTCTTTCGATGGGAACATCCCAGTCAAAGCCTTTCTGTAGCGGCTGGAACGTCGATAGCGTGGAAGATTGGAATCCTCCACGATCAACAAATCAATATCGCTATCAGGCTTTGCTTTATCTGTAGCACGAGAACCAAAAAGAACAATCTTCTTCGGAGACCCAACCTCACGCATCCTCTTCACCATTGCCTGAAGAAGCTCTTGAGTTACTTCCGGATATCGAAAAGCATCCATATCTTGTTTAGTCCACCGAAGTCACTAAGACTATTTTACCAAGTCATGTATGCGAAGAGAATTCTGTTATCAAGCGGCGATGGATTCAGGGCGCTCATTAACCGCTCGTGTCTATGAAGCACCGCGATCTGTCAGGACCAAAAAAAAACGCACATAGCGGCTGTACTGGTTGTCCATTTTCTTAAGGAGAAAACACAAATGAAAGCCTACACACTAAAACAAACATTACGCTTGGGCATCGAGCTTCAAGGCGGCCAAGGCGGGGTAGTGCCTTACCTGGCGATAGGGCTAGATCACATGTATCCAGGGGTTGTCATCCCTGTTGCGAAAGAAGCACTTTCATCCCGAAATAGCAGGCTTCTAACCGAATGTTCGGTCAACAAACTGACTAACGGTCATATTGAAATCACGGCGGCCAACGATCCCGACGATAAGCGCTTGCTCGTCCTAACGTACAGCAGTGTTTGCATCGTGCATCATTCCGCTCGCGATGCTGAAGTTCTGGTTGAGTATTCGGGACATATCGGTGAAACCTACAGACTCATCATGGTTGAGCCGGGAAAAACAATTCCAATGCGTGTGAATAACGGCAGCGGTCGCTATAGCAACTATCAGTCCTTTGAATTTCGCAACAACGACGGAGTCCCGGAAATTGTTCCGGGGTATACGCAGCCACCGAAACAGGAAAAGAAGGAATCCACCCAAAGCGCCCAGCAGCCTAACAAAAGCGCCGAGACCCAAGGTATGTATGTGCTTGGCTTAATAGCGATTGGTGTTTTTCTGGGATTTCTAATTGCTGGTGCAATGCATTTTACACTGCCAATGGTACCCAACTAAGCAACCTTTATCACCAAAGCAACCTGCATCTGTTGCAGGCTGCTCGTACACCATTTCAATTCAATCTCGGATGTTCACTTTACTTCAATGGGAGATAGCAAAATGCCAAGTACGGATCCGCCACCACCACCAGTCAATAAACGAAGCAGCAACTACCTGAATCGGATAGATGCAAGGAACGCTGAAATCGACAAGTACGTCAGTACCAAGATTGACCAGCCTGAGTATCAACCAGGACAAAGTAAATACGAACAGCTGTCGGCATATGAGCAGCAACGCCTGTTACTGCGCAACAGAACAATTTGAGCAATGGATCGCAGGTTGACACTTGAATGAAGACACACAATTGGCACCAATGGAGAAGGCGTATCAGGAAAGTGGTGCCAGAAGCCATAGTGTTGACTATTACGTGAGCAGCTCTCAAATGAGTACCGTTTTTCAGCTGGCTTATCAGGTTGCGGCGGCATTGGATCCCGATCAAAATAGGTCACTTGTATTGGGGATGCCACTTCAGGCTTCTTGGTTTGATAGCTCTTACTGCTATCTGACATTCTTTCTCAACTTTCAACTGTTCGACAAGGGCTAGATCCCATCGCATAAAATAAGTCAGTATTGAGAGCAGCCAACTTGCAGGTTGTTTGCTCTCAGCGGCATGTGCACTAGCATGATTGGAGGAGATCCGGTAGGCTGTGGTTTTGCTGACGTTCAGTTGTCGACGGCTGGCGTAAAAAAGAAGCTGAATTGTACAGGCGCTTTTTGCAAGCTCGTGCTGATGCTCACGCCAAATGTTCGGGCAAGCTTCAATCGTTGACAGAGGAGTTGAGGCACAAACTGAAAGAAATCTTTTACCGGTCGGCTTAGGTCGTCGGTAGTACGAATCGGAAGACTCTGCGTTCAATTCAAAAATGGATGCGGCCGAATTCTGGGGGCTAGTTGCCGTTATCGCGGTGGCTAGCTTTTGGTATTCGGCTATTCCGGATTTAGATTTGACCATGGAAGTTTCTGGTTCTTTTGCGGCGGGGAACAGCCAAATTCCTTGACGCATGACTTCACTACAAGAAAGGAGATTGGCATATGGATACGAATAATTTCAACAACAATGAGACTTTCGAAAAGCGAATCAGTCAAGCAATTGATTGTCTTGCGTGGACGACCAGGGTGGACAGACTTCAAACAGCATTCATCTGTGCAAGACAAGGACTGGAGTCTACTAAGGCGACAGTCGGCATAACGAGCGAGCCTTCGCCAGAGCTGCAACGAGAGTTGCTTGAAATGTCGACCAAGCTTGCGGCTTTGACCAAGTATTGTCTGAATGCTTGCACTGAGCTGCTGCAAGAATATGAAAGCGCATTGCCGGCTATTCGAGTGCTGCTGAGAAATAAAAACCGGGCGTTTTATACTTTTGAACATATTACAGCCATTTTTCGCTGGCTAACGAGTGTTGACTCGCTTGCCGCTGAGGTGGTGTCCCTGTTGCAAGAAGTAGCGTCCGCATGTGGTAGCAGCAATTCGGAGGCATTTTGCTCATTGCTGAAATTGACCAAACAAGTAATAGATGATTCCATTCGGCTGACGAGCGTGGTTTTCGATGGCAGAGGTGCCGCTCTAACGGAACAGCATAATCAAAAAGCTAACGCCATTAATTTCTTTGCCAGCTTGCTTAACAAAGAAGCAAGTGCGACGAAAGAAGTGGCTAAGCAGTACAGACCAAACAGATTTGCGTGGGCCTTGCACGAAGGTTTGCACCGCTGCTTTAGAGACTACAGACTCCAGGAAAATGGCTATGTTTGTCTGCGCGGAGATGGTGGTCGCCTGGAAGCTAATATGAGAGAGCCTTGGCTGATAGATAACAATCTTGATATGGTCAAGATTGAGTCACATATTGAGTATTTTGTCGAACATCCATGGTCTAATTCAGGATTTGATCTGTGGTATGAGTTGTACTGCTTGTCGTATGAGCTGTTGTTGGCGAAGGGGTGTGATAGTGCTATTAACCATTGCACAACAGTTGATCTTACTGCTGAAATAAACGAACAGTTGGCTCATCGTCCCGCGTGCGATCGTCCAAGCAAGGTTGTCGTGACGATAACGCATATCAACCAAGATGCTTTGCATGAGGGAAGTTCTACATTGCCCGCGGAACTGTTGCAACAATTTGCTGCAACTAGGGCATATCTTCTGGCTTGGCAGCAAGCATGCAAGCAACTCGTGATAGATCTGGCTGAGCGTGGCAATCATCAGTTTGCCATAGCTGTTACGCAGCCTATCGAAAATGCTATGGGAAGTGAGCGGCTGAATATGAATCTTGAGCTGGAATTTTCCGGATCAGTATCAGCGGTACCCGAAACCGTGAAGGCGTATTACTTCATGGAGTCGGCAATTGCAATGAATAGCTTGGAGCACCGTCTCAAATTCGTGATCCCGGGCGAGGCAGGAATTGAGATGAATAACTTCGCAGAGTTTTCATCTGAGTATGTCAACCACTCCGTTCAAGAAGGTCAGGACCGGACTAAGCTAGCCCTTCACGGTGCCAGCGCGAAGGTACGAGTTGTTCCTGCGCAAGGAAACAACGAGCAGTAATAACTGCATCCCCATTTGTCATTCTGAGCGTGAGCGAAGAATCTGCCGCAGGGATTCTGCGTTTGTCGTAATAACACGGACGCCCAATACTGACGGCAGATTCCACACTTCGTTCGGAATGACAAAGATGAGGTTCAGCATGACAATCACTAACGTACAAAATAAAGGAGTATAAGCTATGACACGCAAAGCAAGTAGTAAATCCACCAAAGTTACAAAGAAAGATATTTTTGAAACTGCAATGGCGATTCGTTTGGTATTTGGTGAACAACCAGACGAGTTTATATTGGAGCAGACAAAGACATCTGTTCGCATGATTGTGTTCACTCAAGCATCGGCCGACGAAGCCTTGCCGTATATCCAGCAAACGCTCAATGAGCAAAAATGCAAAGCGCCTGTCGAGATTCTTGTGCGCCTAACGACGCTCAAGGCTCAAGAAGAGATACAAGCTAAAGAAAAGTCGGAGGCACCAGCGGCGCAAGCGCCGGACAAAATTAGCGAAGGACTGCGCGCATACCTAAGTCAGGCTGCGATTCCTTTTGACAGGGGCGTTGATGTGAGCTTGCATCTGAAAGAAGCGATGTCCGATGTCGAGGTATCCAATAAGCTCGTGGCTTTGTTCGGAGAGTGTGGCGCTCGTGTAATAGACGCAAGACATGATGCGACTAAGTCGAGGCTTGTGCGAGTGAAAGCCGGTTTGATCAGAAGATTCAACGAAGCCGATTGGGTGATAAAGGTGAATCGATATTACGGCGAGGCGCAGGCATACAGCGCCAACGTCGCTCAATAATCCAAGCGCTAACGCGTGTCAATTATTACCGGAGTAGGCAGGCAGGATCTCAATTCCTATCTGCCTGCTTCGGAGTAGAGAAACATGCATAGTATCAAGTAGAAGGAGGCGTTGATATGAAGGTAGTTGTAATTGGTGGTGGAATAAATGGACTTGTGGCTGCAAATTATCTTCAACGAAATGGTTTTGCCGTAACCATGTTAGAGAAAAAGACTTCAATCGGCGGTGCTTGCACTTCTGATGTTGTTTCGATCGACGGCAAGGAGTATCGCTATTCAAATGGTGCGTCAGCTTTTGGCTTTATGCAGGATTTTGTTTTTGGAGAAACCGGTCTTG
>JAKFVJ010000274.1 GCA_021732245.1 Candidatus Obscuribacterales bacterium
TTCTATGTCCTCTTTGTGTTTACTCTACCAGTATAAGTACTTTAGGGGACTCTAGCCAAGGTCAAATTTTATATGTCACAGGGTATTACGATTGCGGCGGCAATTCGCTATGAATTGAATCCGTCGCAGATGTCGATATTGAAAGCACTCCGTGGGGAGTTGTGGCTGGAGCTGGATAAATTATATCGAGCTGTTCGCTTGTCTGCTTGGGTTTGTTCTCTTCAGGCGCTGCTTCTTCTTGTTCCATTATTTGCTTGCGCAGAAATTCAACCGTTGAGTTGTAGGCAGGCTTGTTGACTGCAACACGAATGCCACTGAATAGTCGGAAGTCAAAGCCGGAAAGACCTGGTGGATTGCCTGGTGCGCCCCAGTTCCAGACTGGTTCTGCGCGAATGAAGGTGACTATGCCGGGAGTTTTCTTGGACACTGGTCGCGACAATTCAAAGTCGCAGATCATTGATTGGTTATTGATCGGTGGAATGGCAGTCTTATTTCTGAAGTTGGCGACGTAGGTGCTCGTTGCGGTGAAATTCCACATGCCGCGACGGTAGAGAAAGCCCCATGACCAGAATGGATCTATTTCTCTTTTGGCACCCTGAAAATAGTAGTGACTGCGCAATTGCATTAAGCTGCTGCCGAAAAGGACGAAATTTGGTTTGACTATTTGAGTTAAGTTGATGGCAGGCAATAAGTCCGCTTGCTGGAAATGCGGAGCTTGCCATAGTTCACGAGCTTGGAAGTCGAATTGTAAGTTTGTCTTTTTGAAAAGTGGAATATCTTGGCGGAAACCTAGTGAGAGTGACTGTGTAACCGGTTTGCTCAATTGCCAGTGATCGGCAAAGACGTCTTTGATGAGGAACCAATTGCAATAGACGGCAGTCTTGCTAAAGACGTTGTAGCCTAAGGATAAGTTAGGCAGAATACGAAAGACATAGTCTTGCCTTGGTTTGTTGCTTGTGAAAAAGACGTTGGTTTCAAGACGTTGACTCGCTTCAGTCACCATGTTGAACCACATGCGACTGGGCAGTCTCTTCAAAATAGCATACTGCAAATCGCGGCTCATCATGGAGCGCTCGCCGGTGAACATCTCCGGGTTGACGTCTGTGGGGAGCACGGTGGGGTTAAATGGAACAACATCACCGGCAGGTGCTGCTGCAACCAGCACTTTATCGAGATTTTGTTGGGCAATTGAATTTTGCTGATCAGTATTATTTTGTTGGTTTGCTGGTGGTGCACCCTGAGCAAAAGCATTGGTGCTGAGACTTAGCGAGACAAGTGCAGTGCTCAACGCAAGATAAGTGAATCTTTGACGGGGGCGCAGCACTTACTGTCATTTTCTAGAGGAATAACTAGTATGATGCAACTAGTATTTCTGTTTGATACTAACCACCGTCGCATTGTATATTTGATGGATGGTTAAGTCAATCTAATAATCGAAATGTATAACCAAAAGATGTCTGCTAGATATATATGGTGCTTGGTATCGATAATTATCGGTGCCAGTACTGGCTATATACCGGCACTTGCAGCCGAGGGAATTGGTAGTATTGAGCCGTCAAGTAATACTGTTCAAATAGATGTGCTATTCAAGGCGTCGCTTTACAAGTTGCGACAGAACAAACCGTCAGAAGCGCGTGACTTGTTGATAGAAGCAAGCAAGTTGGCGCCAAATTCAGCAGGCATTCACTGCAATCTTGGGCTTGCGCAGATGCAATTGGCAAATTTAGATGAAGCTGTCGCTCAGTTTCAGTTGAGTCTAAAACTTGTGCCGACGATGACTGAAGCCATGATTGATTTGGCTGAGTGTTATCGTTTGCAGGACAAACTTGATTTGTCGATAGAGTGGTATCAAAAATACTTAGAGTTGCGTCCGAATGATTTGTCTGTTCGGCAGACTTTAGACACTGTGATTAAGCAGTCTAAGTTGCCGCAGAGTGAAAAATTCGGCTCCAACTATTTGCGGGAAGCAATTGCAGTAGAAAAGAATCGTTGGCCCAGGGACAAGACTACAATCTCCGTCTATTTTGACAGGAATACAAAAGTTCCTGGATTCCGCAGTGAATTTATAGGCGTGCTTAGAGACTGTCTAACCGAATGGAGCAATGCTCTAGGTGGAAGAATTCACTTTAGCGAGTCATTGCTGGAGCGCAATGCTGACTTAGTGTGTCGGTGGGTCTATCAACCGAAGCCGGGGCACGATGATCTCTTATTGAATGAAAGGGGCAATGCTTCGCTGACTGCTTATCGAGGTGAGATAAGTCACGCCACGATTAAGTTATTAACTGCGCCATCTTTAATTGGCAGCGAAGTGAGCGAAGAAATTATACGTAAGACATGCCTGCACGAAATTGGACACGCTCTGGGTATAGGCGGCCATTCGCCGAATAATACGGACGTGATGTTTTATCTGGTGGAGTCGCCAACAGTAGAAAGTCACCTGACTTCGCGTGATAAGGAGACAATTAGCAGGTTGTATAACCTAAACTGAACTAACGTAATTGTTTGTACGGTCCATCCATCGCCGTTATTTGACCAAGAATCGCTACGTTCTTCAAAATGCCACGCGCCATTCTACGTTCGGCAGAATTTGGAGATTTGAGCATATTTCGTATGTGCGGTAGTTCTGCGCATGCGGCAAATATAGAGAAGTCACCGGTAAAAGCTTTGTATTCACTTCCCAATGGGATTTCTTCAATTCCACGCAGAGCAAAAATAGATACTGGGTTTACATCTTCGACTTTGATATTGTGTCCTGAGGTCACAATAAGGCATCTGCCTGGCTTCAATGTAGTGTAGTGACCGTTTCGTCCTTTGTATGTGACATCGCCCTTGCCACTCTTTTCAAAGACATATATTCCGACGTCACGTCCCCGATCTCGGATAAATGCACAAGACCCTTTCGGACAATGTATCGTGCCGTTAGATACAGCGACATTGTAGGCGCAGTCAACTCCTGCAATTAGTCCAGCTACTGCATTTTCAGCTACTGTGTCTTCGGCTGTCGATCTAATAACTGGGGGATTGACCGCAGCTACATAAACAGGCGCTTGATCATTGCGTAGTTCTGAACTCGTCCAAACATCAGCGGCTTGTCGATGCATCTTTACGGCGTGTTGGGTTTGGGCTGAAGGTATAAAACTGACATCGCGTGTGGCGAATCCACTTGGAGCAGGAGGTGCAACATTGGCTCGTTCAATAGTTAGCCAATGTACGTTGTTGAATACTGCAGGCCATGCTTTAGCAAATTCGGCTGCGGTTCTTCCATCTGCGGTATAGCCGGTTTGCAGTGCGGTGACGGCGTCTGCAAATACCTCAGTGTTTCCTGGTCCTGCAGCAGATTCGGCACCTTCGCCATGATGATATGCCCATTCAGCTTTTTGAGCGTCGGTTTGTGCCCCTTTATCCAGACTTACTGCTTTTTGGAATGAAGGGCTGTCACTATAAAGTGATGCCCCACCTGCCTGACCTAATTTACCAAGCGCTTGATCCCAAGCATGTCCTTTCGCTTCATGGACAGCTATCGATTGTACTTCCTGTGGTGTGCGAGGCACCACGTTGCCATTGGAGTCTTTCTTGGTTAGGGATACAACTGCTATTGATGAACCGACTGAATTCTCTGGTAGATAGATTCCCGATGGTGCTTCACCGTTTTTGATAACGCTTTGCACTCGTGGTGAACCCTCTTGAAGAGTGTTGCCTATCCGAACACTAGTATTTAGTCCTGAGGATTTGATGTCATTGCCAATTGCAGGATGTGTACGATCGATGGCATCTTGCACAGCATTTGCTAGTTGCGGACTGCTCTTACCGGCTGACATATCTATTACTGTTGTCCGTCCCAGTAAGGAATATGTTTGTCTTTCTCCGGTGGGTACATCGTGAACTGTAAATTCACCAAGATTTTTAAGGGCGGCCTGGGCTTCGTAATCCGACTGCGAGGCGGTGACGCCGCCGGTCACATGTGTATGTTCCGGAGTTGCTTTGACGTCGCCGATTCCCACGCCTAGTGAAATCTGTTGTTTTCCTCCAGACACAATTGACAAGACGCCTTCGGGTGGCTTAGCCGTAATATCGGTGCCTTGTCCAGCCAAACCTTGTTGTCCGAATTTAATAAGACCCATTTCCACGCCATGGGCAGCAAGTTGCTCGCCATTTTCTCCAATGCGTAATACTTCACCCATGGAGGCGTTTCGCATCACGCCACTGATGAATGGTTGATCATTGGCGTGCTCAGGTAGCACGGATAGGAAATGTTGGGCTTCGGAATCTGTCAGGCTCTTGGTGTTAGCGGCACTGTTGCCTATGTCTATACCCTGAGCTTTGGCCATCTTTGAGAATTCGCTTAGGTCCATTTGCTGACCACTTCCGAGAACAATTGGACTCTGTGACTGTGGATTTTTCATAACTTCGCCGGAAACATCAATCTTCGCTTCACCTGTTAAGGCTGTATTTGTAGGTGAGGATTGACTGAGATGCGGTGTTTCCGGTGTTGGTGTCGGAGTATGAGGAGATGGTAGATCAACATTTGGAGAAATTGAACGCGAGACATCGTGGAAGTTAGCGCCAGTGTCGTGGAATATGTCTAAACCATCTGAGGCGGCGCGGAATTCGAGAGGGATATTATGAGTCCCGGTGATATGGCTGAGCACCTTACCACCCGCAGCGCTTATTGCATCTCCTATGTGATCTTTTTGGAATGTGTTAACGAGATCACCAAAGCCTTCTCCCAGAGCTTGGGCCGGATTGTCTTTGATCTTTTGAACGAAGGATTCTTTGGCTTTAGCATCTGCATCTGCCATTCGATCGCCCAATTGTGCTGCAGCAAATCCGGCTCCGATGAGTCCTCCACCATTATTTTCAATTTCGGTCTGAACTGCTGTCACTGCGTTATTTGCGGAACCTATTAACGATTCACCGACGGCTCCAAGAATACCGTCTTTTCTATACGCATCTTGTACTTTCGGATCGTCAACTCTGAGCGCATTATTGACGATGAAGTCGGTGAAGCCTTGAATTTTCTCTAGTACGATTTTATCGGAGGCGGCATTGCCAAATGTTATCAATGGGTTTTGTTCCTTCGCCTTATCGTTATTTGATGCAGTTTTGTCCTGAGCGTCTGTTGGCCCTTTATTTTGCACGTTAACTTGGACGCTACCATAGTCCATCAGCCCACTGTTAAAGCTGCCACCAGAGTCAACATTACCGTTGTCCGTGTTGCCGGCAACGTAGTTGTTAATGTTGACTACGAGTTTGGAGTTGGGTGGCAGTGGACTGCCTGCTGGTATGTTGAGATCGGATGGTGTTGTTGCACCTTGTAAGTTGCTGCCATCTATATTGATAGTGGTAGTACCGGATGACTTAGGCGGCTCAATTACATCCATACCTACCAGTCCTTGAAGTTTGACGGTTTGATTTCCAGTTGGCTCTTGAATGCGACCGGTCTGTGAATCACCTACGTTGCGGATATCTGTCAGTGGATTTGTATTGCCGAACGGATTTCCAACAATCATGAAAGGATCTTTCACCGGTTGGTGTGCTGGTATGGTTTCCGTTGATGAAAGATCTGTCGGCGGTGTTGAGGAGTTGCCTGATGTGCCATTTGGAGCAAGGGGTGTTGAAGCGTTGCTAGTAGTGTCATATTTCGCGTCCAGTGGTGTGTAGTTGGTATTGAGTGGTTTTGCGTTTTGAGAGATACCGCCTTGCAAAGGCTGAGTTGATTCATTAGCGAGGGGTTGTTGTCCTGCCAACGGTTGACCGCCGTTGAAGTATCCACTGCCCACTATACTGCTTCCTGCAGCTAATCCCCCGGCAGCCGCCAATCCGCTACCAGCAGTGACTTGATTTCCTGTTGGTTGCATTGGCGGTAAATATTGTGCTTTTAGTTCAGGAGTCACTCCACCACTGGTGTTTGGTGATTGTGTCGTTTGAGTGGGGCTTTGTAATTCGACTCTCTCGGTGGAGATGGTTGCCTTAAGACCTGATATAGATTGGCTTGTGTGGGTTACTGACGTCAGTGACTGCAGCGTGCCACCTTCTCCTATTGATCCATTGTTTCCAATTAAATTGCTTCCCACGGGGTTTTGCAAATTGGATGTTGCTAGTGGTGAAGTTGAGATGGAAGCCTTATTAGGGGCTAACGCTTGCATGGTTCCAGCGCTTAGTTGACTGTCCACAAAATCGGCTACACGATCAACGCTGAGGGTGTCATAGTTGTCAGGCAAGTAACGATTTGTTTGAGTTGCAAATTGATATTGGGCTTCGCGTGCTTGAGCTGCCGAATCTGCCATCATCGTTACAGTCTTGAATTGTCCAGGATGTTCCGCGTCCGGTATGTGTATCGTAGTTAATTTGGAAGTGGGATCTAAAGTTCCAATTGTTTTGGTGGTGGCATCTCTCCAAGATTCGTTAGGATCTAGTTTTCCTGAGGAATCTTGTTTTGCCGGAGTAGTGTCGCCAGATTTTGCTTGTGCTGCAGCTTGTGCAGCTAGAGCCGCCTGAAAGTCATTGAATGAGCTTGCTTGCTCATTTGTGATGAGGGCATTGTGGTCCTGATAAGTGAGATTATTCCACTGGTCTTTGCCGAGAGCAATTTTGAGGTCATCAATTTGAGCACCCATTTCGTTCCAAGGTGTTTTCGATTCGGTGAGTCTCTTGTCGTCAGCTTTTACAGCTGCGATAAGTCCCTTCGTATCTCCATTGGCTTCTAGGTGTGCGTAACCTTCAGCACGCGCTTTCCAATCGTCGTAACTTTCATTTGATTCGCGCGGGACACGTGTTTTCCAGTCGTCCCACCAATCTTCAGCTAATGGCTTTTCTGCCAGTTTCGGTGGGTCTTTAGCTGGTGCTGCCTTTTGAGTATCCGGTGCTTTTGGCGGTTCACTGGAAGGAGGCTGGGACATAGATTTCAGAGCTGCTTCTTTGGCTGCTTGGTCGGCTTGAAACTGGTTTTTAACTTCTCCTTGAACTGCTGCAATCAAAGCATTTTGCTCGTCGCAAGTCATCGTGGCCCATTCATATGTTCCAACAGATTTCTTCAGTGCATCTACGATGGATCCAACGTCATTCCATGGTTCTTTTGACTCTTTAACTCGCTTTTGACCTTGGGCTAGGCTTGCGGCCAATCCTTTGATGTCACCGTTGTAGTACATCTGAGCAGCATCGCGAACACGATCTTGCCAGGCGTCATAAGACTCAGTTGATTCGCGCGGTACTTTGTCTTTCCATTCGCTCCACCAGTCTTCAGGCAATTGTGCTTCGGTGTTTATATCGGAAAGAGCGCTGGCGAGTGCTTTAGCTCTGTTCATCCACTGGTCATAGGAC
>JAKFVJ010000410.1 GCA_021732245.1 Candidatus Obscuribacterales bacterium
ACCGTAGTGGTTTGAATAATTGCATCAGAAAAACACCCTATTTATGCCAGACCGCCTCTATATGCCCTCGGCCGCCAGCTAATAACCCGCAGAGCCCTTATTTAATCTCGCATTTGCAATATTTGTGGATAAACATAGTTTCTTTGCCGAAGTAGCTATGTATAGTGCTGCGATCAACTATTCATGCTTTTCTAAGACCATCTTATATTGGATGGTCAGTTTGTTCTTCCTTTCAGCTGGACTGAGCCGCAACTTCCTAAAGACCTGTTATCACGGATCAATACGTATAAACTATTGCGTATCCTAGAGAAACTCTGAACGTAGAGATTTAGTTGCGCCACTTGCTGGCCGTTGCGACAGGTTTGACTTGCGTCTCTTCCATGTGGGCGATTGCTTCGAGTACTTCTTCGCAGTCGACTGGGATTTTGTTTTCTAGGTTGAGTGAAAGTCCGCGGCGCATTGATTGCAGGATTTCTTCGGCGGCGGTTTCTTTCTTGCCTTGGTGGAGGAAGACGTCTACTTTGACCATGCGGGCAACTAAGCAGTTGTCGTCGAATTCGAGGGCGCGTTCGCAGTAGTTGAGGGCTTTTGTGATTTCGCCGTCGGCGAAGGCTGCGCAGCCGGCAGCGGCTAATAGGCTGGCTTTTAGTTGGCCCATTACGTTTGGTGCTTCGGCGGCTTGAGCAAATGCGGTCAATGCTTGTTTGTATTCGTGTTTGCGGTAGTAGAGGACGGCGCTCAACAAAAGAGAATACAGCGAGTTCGGGTGCTTAGACTTTAGAGTCTTCAATTGTTTGCGGGCGCGACGTCTTAAGCCCGCTTTGTCATAGAGGAGTCCTAGTCTGCAGGCAAGGCGAGCGTTGTCTGTCTGTGCCTTTGCTTTGACGAGTGCTTCTTTGAGTTCGTCTGCAGCTTTGGGGCGAGACAATTCGGAAAACCAGAGACGGCACTTGTGGTTGAGAACAACAGCTAGGTAAGCAATGACGCTTGAGGCGTGCAAGGCTAATACGAATAGTTTCGAGTCGAGACTGCCTGTTGTGTAGATGAATTGCCAGCGTGGGCTGCCCATGCCTAAGAAGGACAGGACTGGATCGAAAATTAGATTCAGCGCAAAGATAAAGCTGATGGTGTACCCGAGCACTGTCGCGAGGAAAGGATGTGGGCGGAATACAAGTGCGGGTATTAGCAGTAACGCTAATACTATTTGCGCGACGACACCGGCGAATAAAGTAATTGATAGGTCGAGGTGACTCGTTAGACCAACCGGATGGATGTGATACCACAAGAGACCATATGCCCAGTTGGTTACATGACCGCCAAGTAATTCGGCTGCTTTCTCGGTTGCTTTTAAGTCAAGCAAGTTGAGAAGCGGAAACACAAGAAATACAACAGTTCGCCAAGCAAATGCGCGATCGGACTCGTTTAAGTCCTCATTACCGAGCCTTCTGCGGTCAATGAATAGACGCCAAATGGTGTTGAGGGATATGAGGCATGCCATGCCCGTCACAGACCAGAGGTATATCTCATTCATAGTCCGACGTCCCTGTAACAGAAAGTTACAAGCATTATAAAGTGGCCTTTGCTACCGGTGGTTGTGATCGGTGTGAAAAGATTTTATTGTCAAGAGTCTTTGAGGTTCTTTTGGTAGTACTCATCAAGCGCTGAATCTATCCAGTGACACAGTGCATCAGGGATTTCTTTGAGGTCCAAAAGTTCCTTTTCTGACTCCAATTTTTTTCCTATCTGCTTCAGTAGAAGCAGCTTGTAAAGACGAGCGTCGCCGAGATTGTGATCGATGTCGATAGCTTTTGTATATGTCTCGATGGCTTTTGGAAAATTGTTTTGTCTGACGTAGCAATCAGCAACTCCTAAATAAGCTTTGACGCGTGCTTCCACCGGAGCATTGTCGTCAGAACCAACTTGGTCATAAGTTTTCGCTGCTTGTTGAGTTTGTCCTCTATTCATTGAAATGTACGCAGACAGCATTTGTGCGTCAGTTTTTGAAGCGCCCAAAGTATTTGCCTTTTTCAACCATTTGTCAGATTGCCCAAAAAGACTTGCTTCGGCGTAACACCAAGCGACAGCTAGATAATTTCTTGGCGTTGGTTCAGCTTCCGCTTGCAAAACAAGCAGTCCAATTCTTTGCGCCCATTGAGGTTTTGTGCGCATGGCAAACCATAGTCGTGGCGTTGCTCCATAAATACAATAGGCAACCAGTAATACAAGTGCTGCGTGTACGATGCCGATTATTGTTTTTAGCACCGGTGTGGGTGCTGTATAGATGGCTATCCAGTCTCCGTAATAGCCTGTTGCCGACATGAGCGCGTAAATTACTACTGTGCCGCCGACTGACCAGAGAGCCAGATAGACAAGCATTGCTACAACTGGCGGCGAAGAGATAAAGAGAGCTGCAAATCCAGCTAAAAGCCCGATGGCAATTTGTACTGCGTTGCCGGCTAGGTAAGTGATTACCGTTTGGTCGGCAGTAAATGTGCCTGATGGCACGACAAAGCCCCAGAACAATCCAAAGTGAAATTCAGCAACTTTGCCGCCGAAATATTCAATTGATAATGCATGACCCATTTCATGGCAATAGACAACTATAGGCATCAGAAGGAATATGACCAGCTTCTGCAGAATAAATCTATCTCTTCCAGTTAAATGATCATCCCAAACCGATTTCCAATTAGTTACCAAATCTTTGATGGTGATTACCATCAAAGGCAAATAGATCAAATTGAGTAAATCAAGCTGAAGTGTCGGTAATATCATCTCAACGACCAAAGACTTTCAGAAGTCCAACTGAAAGAAAATACAGTCCTGTCAGCGCTGCCATGACTATAAGCATCGATACTGCTGTCGGATCAGGCGTGATAATTGCAGCGACCAGTGCTGCAGCAAAAATTGCATAGCGCCAAACTTTTATAAGTTGAGTCGATGAAACAAGTCCGGTGAAGGACAGCGCAAATAACACAATGGGTAATTGAAAGCACAGTCCCATATACAACAGTATTGAACTGACAAGGGACACATAGAAATCAAGTCTCTGGTTGATGGGACTTATACCTTGTCCAAAAGCTCCGAAGAAATGAAGCATTGGTGGCAAGACGAGGTTGTAGGCAAAAGCTGCGCCGGCTACGAATAGTATTGGTCCGCCGATGACAATTGGCCAAAGCATTTTGCGTTCTTCTTTTCTTAGTCCAGGTGCGATGAATAAGCTTGCTTCAAAAAGTACATACGGTAGAGCAAGAACAATGGCTATATAGAATGCCACCTTGAAGTAGACAAGCAATGGTTCTTCAAGAGACAGTGCCTGGAATGTAATGTTGCCGGCTGGAGCTTCAAGAATGCGCACCGCGTCTTTTGCTAACCAGAGAGCAGCACAGAAAGCTATGCCAATGACAATTAGGCAACGAATTATACGATTACGCAATTCGTCTAGGTGCTCGACTACAGTCATCAGGCTTTCGTCGCCTGGTGCTGTGTGTTCGCTGCCTTGATTTTCTAAATTAGTGTCCAATGTATACATCTTCAAAACTTTACTTTACTGTAGCAATTCTATCTGATTGCTTAAAGAAATTGGAAAAATGCCACCCAGCTTGGGTTTTCAGCCTTTGTCGTCTGCCAGAATGGAAAGTAGGAGCAAAGGAGGGGATATGTTCTCGAAAATATTGAAAATAGGTATGTTGGTGACAGTAGCCGGTACGTCGGTCTACTTAGCCCAACCTGTAGGGGCAGACGAGATAATTCTGCCAAGTACAAGGTTAATGGTTGTACCAGAAGCAACAACAACCACGCGAGTGATGCTGGCACCTTCAGAAAGCGTTATTGCAAGTCCAGTAACAGTAATTGAACGTCCACGTAAGTCTCATTTCTTCTCTCGTTCGCTACATAAGTTAGTGAATGTTGTAGATATGGATGATGATTTGGATGACGACGAAATTATTCTGAATGGAGTAAAAGTCGAGATCGACGATTAATTACGCCGACAGTAAGATGTAAAATTCCGTTCCCGCGGAATTAGAATAGGGCGCACGCACAGACACAAAGTGAATTGAACGAGGAGGAGGACAACGTGGATGTGCATGCGCCTTTTATTTGCGAGTGCGAGCGCTGTTTACAAAAGTAGGTCAGTAGTTAAAATACGGAACCTTAATCAACCTCTGTTCATCTGTTAACCGGTTATGGTTAATTTTGAAGGAGGTAGACATGAAAATATTGGGGTTACTTATACCTGCACTTATCGTGACCGGCATTGCTATACCGGCTGTGTTTGCGGATGATGATGTGAAGATTAAGGTGGATGATGATGGTGATACCAAAATCAAAATGGATGATGACGCTAAAGTGAAGATGCGTCCGGCATCAAAAATCATCAAGAGAGAAGTAGTTGTTCCAGGAACAGTAGTAGCACCAGTTGGTGAAATACATACTGAAGAAAGAGTTGAAGTGAAACAACCAGCAATAAAAATAGAAGCTGACGACTAGGTTTAAGTCAGTACTAGTGCCGTTGTCTGACTGCTTCAAACAAGAATATTGTTGCAGCCTGAGCTGCATTCAACGATTCGCTTTTGTCGGACATCGGTATAGCGATTATTTCATCAGCGACGTCGAGCACGTTTTGCGACAGTCCTTGTCCTTCGTTGCCGACAATGATGGCTGTTGGCTTAGTCATATTTGCTTGCCAAAAATATTTTGTGCCTTCAGCGGCTGAGGCAACTATCTGTAGACCGTTGTCTCGGCAGAGTTTTATTGCCTCGCCAGTATCCACATCCCAAAGACATGGCAGTTGGAAACTAGCTCCCATAGCTGATCGAACAACTTTGGGATTGTAAGGATCAACTGTTCCTTTTGTCATTATTAGACCTGATGCGGATGCAGCTAAGCTGGTGCGAATCAAGGTTCCTAAGTTGCCGGGGTCTTGAATCGCATCAGCGATTACTACAAGCGGCGTACCTGAAAATAACTTCTTTGGGTTTGCGGTTTTGATTTTAGCTATTGCCAAAATGCCGGATGGGTTGGTTGTTGTCGCCAACTCGGCAAAAATCTTGTCTGGGACGGTTAGAAGCCTCGATAAATTAGCATCGGAAAGTCTGCCCAGACCCTGCTTGAAAAAGGTTTCGCTGGCAATTATTTCCTCGAGTACAACGCCTTTTAGAAGAGCTTCTTCAAGAAGGCGCTCACCTTCGAGAATATAAGCGGAATACTTCTCTCTAAAGGCGCGCTGATGCAGAGCCCTTATCTTCTTAAGAAGCGGGTTCGTGGAACTTGTGATTGCGTCTACTTTCATTGGTTTTTATAGCAAAGAAAAAGGGGCGCATTATATGCGCCCCTTTGATGATTTGATGGACTACGCCTTGACGGCCACTTTACCTTTGGCAATTTCGATTAAGCGACCAAAGGCATCTCTGTCTTTGATGGCGAGTTCCGAAAGTGATTGGCGGTTAAGTGTGATGCCGGCTTTGTTCAAGCCATCCATGAAGCGGCTATACGAAATACCGTTCATGCGGCAAGCAGCGTTGAGACGTGTAATCCAGAGGCTGCGGTATGCACGCTTCTTGAATTTACGATCACGGTAGGCATTTCTCCATGCCCGCATGACTGCTTGGTTGGCGGCTATGAAGAGCCGGGACTTGGAGCCGCGGAAACCCTTGGCGTATTTGATTACTTTTTTGTGGCGTTTCTGAAGAACGTTGCCACGTTTTACTCTAGGCATTTTAGTGCTCCTTCTTTATAGAGTTTGAGTCGCGAAAGTCATTTGCTTTAAGCCATCGGAGAGGAGAATTACCCTTAGGCTTGTTTCGTTGATCTAAATGCGTTTAGCGCAAATATTTCTTGTAGGGAAACATAGCGAGTACGCTTGCTTTGTGGTCATCGGATACTTCCTTGAATCCACGAAGTTTGCGTTTGACTTTAGCGGCCTTCCATTCGTTGATGTGACGCTTACCACCTTGACGCGCCAAGACTTTGCCTGTGGCAGTGATCTTGAAGCGGCGGGCAGCAGCCTTATTTGTTTTCATTTTAGGCATGGTTGATCTCGCTTTTCGTTATCTCGTCGAAGCTTAACTGGGGCTTAACTCTTCGTACTATTCCTCACCCGGAGCTTTAGCATCCGGAAGAGGCGGTTTGCCCTTGCCAGGAATCGGCGAAAGAATCATTATAACAGCCTTCCCTTCCAATCTAGCCTCGCGCTCAATCATTGCTAAATCTTTCAGGTCATCAAAGAACTTATTCATCAGTTTTAGCGCCATATCGGCGTGCTGAATCTCTCTTCCTCGCAAGATTGTTAAGACTTTTATTTTGTCGCCTTCATTGAGGAATTTGTTGGCGTGCTTAACTTTCACCTGATAGTCGTGCTCTTCAATGCTGTAACGCATCTTAATTTCTTTGACGTCGACTATATGGTGTTTGCGTTTGGCTTCCCTCGCGCGCTTTTCCTGCTCGAACTTAAAACGGCCATAATCCATGATACGGGCCACTGGAGGGCTCGAATCAGGTTGGACCAAAAAGAGGTCTAATCCTCTTTCGCGGGCAGTAGCAAGTGCCTCTCTCGTGGGCATTACGCCAAGTTGGGCTCCTTCTTCGTCAATTAAACGAACTTCGCGATCGCGAATACGCTCGTTCAAGAGTGGCATGTCCCGTCTTGGTTCTGGGCGGCTTGGATTGCCTTTTATGGGTGTGCTCAAACTATCCTCATTTGTTGGGATTGATAATCTGCCGAAGGTGGGAGTTGAACCCACAAGAGCTTGCGCTCACTACGACCTGAACGTAGCGTGTTTGCCATTTCACCACTTCGGCACGATGATGAGAATTTTACAATAGGCACAGCGTAATAACTAGCTCTTGGCTTTTCTTAACCGTCAGCGGTATAAGGCATAAGCGCAATCTCGCGCGAACGCTTGATGGCGGTTGTCAAAATGCGCTGATGGTGAGCGCAGCTGCCGGAGATACGGCGTGGAAGAATTTTGCCTCTTTCAGTGACAAATTTCTTGAGCTTGTTTGGATCCTTGTAATCAATAGACTCCACCTTGTCTGCACAGAAAATGCAGCTCTTGCGACGTCTTGGTGGTCCATCGTTATTCATTTGGCGACCCATTGTTTCCTCCAGGAAATGTAAGTGTTTTGGATAATGACTTTTGTCGGGGCGCATTGCCTGCGCCCGCTAACGAAAACGAATCCTTAGAATGGAATCTCGTCTTCGTTTGCAAATATTGCATCGAGGTCTTCGCTATTGCTTGGAGCTTTTGCTACAGCAGCT
>JAKFVJ010000221.1 GCA_021732245.1 Candidatus Obscuribacterales bacterium
CAAGTTCTCAATTGGTTTTTCCGTAGTAAAAACGAACCAGCAACAGCCCGCACACGCGCAAAAGACCGCATGCGTCTCATGCTCATCCATGATCGCCTAGAGCTGCCGGCAGACCGCTTGGCATCTCTCGAAGAGGAACTTATTGCCGTAGTTGGCCGTTATTTTGAAGTTGATCGTCAAACTACCCGCTTTGATCTGCAACAATATGAGCGGAGGGCAGCTTTAATCGCTAACTTCCCTCTAGTTAGATCCAAAAGCTAAGGCCAAAAGCCTGCGCGGGTAAGGCGCAACTTGAATACAACACAGCACCAGCAATACGATCCGTCTTTCATGTTGCGGAGCTTGTTTCGGCTTCTTTCCGAAATGGATTGGTGGCTGCTAACTGTTACAGCGTTTCTAACGACTATCGGGTTAATGACGCTGGCTCATACCCAGCTGGCCATTAGCTTCTTCGATAAGCAGGTTGCCTTCGTCTGGGCGGGTTTGGTTTTTCTTATCATCTGCTGGCGGGTTCCATATTTTGTATGGACCCAGAAAGCTGTGGTGCCGATCTTATACGGCATCAACCTCGGACTATTGCTGGCGGTTATGCTCAAGGGACACACTGCTCTTGGTGCTCAACGTTGGTTGGCGATTGGTCCCATCACCTTGCAGCCTTCTGAACTGGCCAAACCGGTTGTTATCTTCACGTTGGCAGCGTGGCTAGGTCGCCGTCCGATACGAGGATTCTTCGACTGCTTCAAAGCACTCGCCTTGATCGTCCCCCCAGCATTGCTCGTGTTTAAACAACCTGACTTAGGGACTTCACTTACCTTCGGAGCCATCTACTTAGGGATGTGCTTCTGGGCAGGTGCTACGGCCACCGATATTTTGGTTCTGCTCAGCCCGCTGCTTAGCTTGATATTCAATGCTCTCAACGTTCAGTGGTGGGTGGCCTACCTGGTCGTTCTTGGGGCTATCTTGCTATTCACCTGGAGACCGCGTAACTGGTCATGGCTCATTCGTATCGCCATGGTTCTCGTTGTCCTTGTCGCTAACGCCGGGCTCGGCGAAGTACGTCCTCATCTCTGGGGAATGCTTAAGGACTATCAACAAAAACGACTCACATCGTTCTTGAATCCATACGCAGATCCTCGCGGATCCGGCTATCACATCCTTCAAAGTCTAATTGCCATCGGCTCCGGTGGCGTTGCCGGACAAGGCTTAGGCAAAGGGAATCAGAGTCAGGGTGCGTTCATCCCAGAGCGTCAGACCGACTTCATTTTCTCTGTGATAGGCGAGGAAATGGGTTTCAAGATTTCTGCATTGATTATTGCTGCCTACGCTATCATCTGTTTGCGGGCTTTGAAGATAGCCTACCAATCACGAGAAGAACCAATTGGCAGTCTAATTGCAATTGGTATCATGTCGATGTTTCTATTCCACGTCTTCTTAAACATAGGCATGACGATGGGAATCATGCCTGTCGCAGGTGTTCCGTTGACATTTCTCAGTTACTGGGGAACGGCTCTGCTAGTGGATTTGAGCGCGATAGGAATTCTTCAATCAATTCGCTTTTTAAATCCGCCACCACGACAAGATGTTTGGCGCTAGTTATTTATTTACGCAGATAGTCAAATCTTTCGTCTTCGGAGCCTGGCTCCTTTGGGGTATCTATGTACATAGTTGGCTCAAGAACTCTGCCTTGATCATCCACTCGTGAGTTTTCAAAGGTTTCAATTACTTTACCGGGAATCTGAATGATATCGCCTGCAGTTGCATTATTTGCGCTAAGGCTTTTGTGTCTATACTTAAATTCCCCAACATCAGTTGTTGCAGAGATGTCTATTCCACCATCTCTCTGCCGTTTCATATCACCGGCGTATGAACCTCTACCTCCGGACTTATATTGAATTTCAAGCCTCGCATTGTTTTTCGAATCAAACTGCAGCTTATATGAGTCGATATTTTTATCGTCATACATTTTTATTTCGATCGTGTCTAAATCGCCGTTAGATATCTTTTTGAACCTAAGAGAATCATTCTCGGACTCAAGGTGATTCTGTTCATTTTTTAGAGCGGCGTGAATGCTTGTTACTTTATCATCACCACCTTTAGCCTGATTTGGCACTGGCACTGGTTGATCTACCGACTGCGGCACTTGATCGACTGGTGACGAATCCTGCGCTTTCACTTCCGGATTAGCTTCCGGTAGCTTTATCTCAGACAAGCTGACGTATTTCTTTGTGGGCTGCTTATCTACATCCGGATTATCGACAATAGGACTATCAGTGTTCGTATTGTCCGCGGTTGTACTAGCAGGAGCTTCTGGTTTTGGTACAGAGACTTTGTCAGTGCTGGGATTCTTAGACTCTTCAACATGGCTTACCTCGTTTGATTTTTTAGGGAAATCTTCCAACACAGTCTGGGAAGTAGTATCGTTCCAGCTGGTTTCCAGCTTATCGCCGTATGGATTATCGAAATGCAACTCGTCAGATGAATTCCCTGATTTGGATACAGCACCATCAGTATTAGCTGAAGTTTTACCAGTGCTTAGTTTCGCTCTGAGATCTCTTAGAGAAGTTTCGGCAAATCTTTCAAACGCTTCGGGCTCTTTCGCCTGCAATTGTTTAAATGAGTCGGGATTGATTTTGTGCACTGCAAATAAAACGTCATTTCTCTGAGAATCTGTCAGAGGTCCGTCGGTGGACAAAAGATTATGTATCTCTTCGTTTGCTTCCTTGTCTGTTTTCGATGCCAGTCTAAATAATTTGTCGGCAGTTTTATCAACGGAAAATGGCTCTGTGTCATTTTTTTGCACTAACTGCTGACCCATCAGGTGATAAGCTTCATGCACGGCATTCCCACCTAATCCTGCACCATCGACAGGCGTTGGTCGTGCCACATAATCGCTAAATTGATTAGTATCCATGACGAATCGCTCTCCTTACCTAAGGGGAGTATAAGATTGGCACCCTGTCTTGTAAATTCGCAAATCACCTTACACGAATTCGTGTATAGACAAACTAAAAGGTCCGCCGAGACTCGACGGACCTTTAATGAATTGGTTTATCGATGAATTACTTCGGATTGAAGGACTCGGCTGCTTTGTCAGCACTGACACGCATGCGGACAAGTGTTTCAGCTTCGCTATTTTCAAAAGCGGCAATTTCAGAATTAGAAATTGATGCTCCATTGAGTTTGCCACCCTGACCAAGTTGCACCATGCGATCCATGATGGTGAAGGTGTCTTCAATATAGCGAGCCAGAGCGCGTCCTTGAGGGACAACTTGCTCGACTGTGGCATCAAGGAAGTAGTGAGACTCTACACCTGTGACACTGTTATCGCCCTCATTGCTGCGCCACATCGATTGAAAACGAATTTTCAACGGTGCGCCTGGACGGCTGGATAATACTAAGTTACGTTCAAAACCTTGACTGTTGACGACGATTTCGCCGACCAGTTCCTCAAAGCTGGCAGGACCACTAGGCAACATACCTTGCATGCGCCCTGGAGCTGTGCCCAACTCTTGAGCAAGCAATTCAACTAATTGGGCAAATGATGCAACGCCCTGTAGGTCGATTGTCTTGCCTGAACCGGCAGCCGGTTTAGTAGAACTGTTTGCGGGGGTTTGGAAACCTTCGTTCGTCATGACTTTTTCACCTTAGTTAGATACGGGTCTGATCTAAATCCTTCCCATTTATTCCGAATAATGTCAGCACTGGATACAAGTTTCAAGAATTTCGGGACAGATTTAAACACGTGACAACTGCGTTGTAGCGCATTGCAACACGATTAGCACTTGCCAATGGAAGCTGAGAGCAAAGCATATATCATGTGACGCATGCCTTCCTGCACCACTTCCAAACCAGCCATTAACCAGTCCACGCCTAAAAAAGGCGTGTTCAATACGATTGGCGAATGGGCCGAAATGATCAAGATTGAACACACAGTGTTCGCTCTTCCCTTTGCGCTTTCCGGCATGGTGCTCGCCAAGACGCAATTGCCCGGTTGGCAAGTGGTATTTTTCATCATACTAGCTTTTGCCGGTGCGCGCTCGGCAGCGATGACCCTTAACCGAATAATCGATTCCCGAATTGACTTGCGCAATCCCCGAACCACATCACGAGCCATACCGGCAGGTCGCGTAAGCGTGACACAGGCATGCATTTTAGCCATCGCCTCATTTGCCGTAATGCTTTTTGCCGCCAGCAAGCTGCCATCTATTTGTCTGCAACTTTCGCCAATTGCGATCTTTTGGCTCAGCTTTTACTCCTTCACCAAGCGCTTTACCTGCGCATGTCATCTCGCTTTGGGTATTGCTCTGGGCGGAGCCGCACTTGGTGGTTGGGTGGCCGCAGGCGGTCAATTGGACACACTGGCACCGTGGGTTTTAGCTACAGCAGTTGCAACCTGGGTAGCCGGCTTCGACATCATTTACGCCTTACAAGACGTTGAGTTTGACAACAAAGAAAATCTGCACAGCATCCCTGCAAGGTTTGGACTGGCCAATGCTCTAAACATATCGTCCGGGCTGCATGTGGTCACTGTTGCTGCCCTATCGCTGCTCGGCTGGGTACTGAATCTCGGCATCATATATTGGATTGGCGCCACCATGGTTGCCATGATGCTTGCCTATGAACATCACCTGGTTAAACCGACGGATTTATCCAAGGTAAACGCAGCATTTTTCAACATCAACGGCATCGTCAGTATTTTGACGTTTGCAATGATTCTTCTTGACAAGCTTTATTCGTGATCTGATGGAACCGGGCGCATGCAATGCGCCCCTACGCATGAATCTGTAAGGGCGCATTGCATGAGCCCACAAGCTGCTTGACAGCCAGATTAGTTTCTACAAAAGATCCCTAAGCTTGCTCCAAGTACACTTTTACTGACAACACTTTCTCGAGAGCCGAAAATGACGTCGACGTCTTCAACGACACCATCTGTCGCCTTCAATGCGGAGCCAACTGTGTCCAATCTGGAATTGGGCAAGCAAGTGCTTACTATGGAAGCGCAAGCTATTTTGTCCATGGCAGATCGTTTGTCACCGGCATTTGAACAAGCCGTAGATCTCATTCTCAACTGCACAGGCAAAGTCGTTGTTACAGGAATAGGTAAATCCGGACACATCGGCAACAAGATTGCCGCAACTTTTGCCTCAACCGGCACACCGGCATTTTTTGTACACCCGGCAGAATTACGTCACGGGGATTTCGGTATGCTCGACGAGCGCGATTTGATAATTGCCTTGTCCGGCTCCGGCGAAACACAAGAGATAAAGCTTATCCTCGAACCAATCAAACGCCTTGGTTTGAAGATCGTTGCTTTTACCGGCGGACTGAATTCCACTTTGGCGAAGTTCTCCGAATTGGTTATCGATGTACAAGTCAGTCGCGAAGCTTGCCCTCTTAATCTCGCGCCGACATCATCAACGACAGCAACATTGGCTATGGGCGATGCTCTGGCAATGGCAGTGATGACACGCAAAGGATTCGGCATAGACGACTTTGCTCGCTCGCATCCAGGCGGAGCACTTGGCCAACGCTTGTTGCAAATCAAAGACATCATGCATACTGGTCGCGCCTTGCCGACACTAACTGCAGAGACAAATTATGCTGAAATCCTCAAAGAAATGAACGAGAGAAATTATGATTTTGCTGTCGTAGTCGATGCGCAAAACAAACTCAGTGGCGTCATTACCCATGGCGACATGCGTCGCGCTCAAGTCAAATTCGGCAATGGCATTTTTGAAAAGTGCGCCAAAGACGTTATGTTCGCCAATCCAAAAACTATTTCCGCAAATTCATTAGCAGTTGAAGCTCTCAAAATGATGGATAAACATCACATAAGCGATCTGCCAATCGTCGATGAGGATGGACATCCAACCGGTTTCATCAACTTAAAAGATCTCGTCCACTCAGGCATCATCTAATCCCAGATTCAAGAGGTGACCACATGAACTTCGTATCCGCTCTCGTTCTTGCAATGTTAGCGTCCGCGGTAATTTGTCTATCTGGTTCTGCTTGTCCATGCAAGGAAGTGAAAGAGTTGGCCGCTAAGCCAATCAACACTTCCGAAAATGTCCTTGATGGTCTGCGCTGGACGCATACACCCGCTTACACAAAGGAATTTACAGAAGCCATCAAACAAGCTCGCGTTGCCTGTCTCAAGCATATAGGCAAACCAAATGTGGCAATCGTTGCCGACATTGACGAAACCGTGCTCGACAATCGTCCGCATATGGAGACCAATCCAGTAATTGGCTGGAAAGGTTTTGAGCCGTGGGTGCAGCAAGCAAAAGCACCAACTCTAAAACCCACGGCAGACTTGATCAGCTGGGCAAGGAAGAATGGCTATGCAATATTCCTAGTCACCGGACGCTACGAAAGCACGCGCAAAGCAACGATAGAAAACCTCCTCAAAGATGGTGTTGCTTACGACGGACTCTTCATGCGCCAAGATGGCAATCACGTACCGGCTGAAGAATTTAAATCAGCCTATAGAAAAGTAATCGAAGACATGGGCTTTAGGATCGTCTTAAACATAGGCGACCAAGTCTCAGACTTGCTGGGCGGCTATTCAGAAGAATGCATCAAATTGCCTAACAAGATGTACTTCATCAACTGATCGGACAATTCATTTCTTTTCGGTTTTCTTTTTTCCACTCGGCGCAACCGCTTTAGTGGAGAGCGCCGGCTTGCTTACCTTTTTGGCAACTGTCTTATGGGGAACAGTGGCTTTTTTACTGGTCACAGTTTTGGCAGGGGCAGCTTTAACAGGAATAACCTTGGCAGGCGAGGTTTTGGCAGCAGCGGCTTTAACTGACTGAGTCTTTACCGGCGGAAGACTAGGATCAACAACTGCCACACTGCGGCTATTAAATCCGTAAGCAAATGCAATTAAAAATGCATCAACTACCAAAAGTGCAGAAATGAAACGTCCCTTGGCTTTCACTTTCTACTCCCCAATGAACGTTTTACTGTCGTTAAAATCTTCCGATTCTGCAGCGTTACGAGAATAGCTAAGGAGCACATCCTTCGAGCTGAAGTTTTCCTGAATGTATGGTCCTGAAACAACTTTCACTACCAATACCGATTTTTCATCACCAGTATGTTTGTTGTACTGTTCGCCCAATTCTTTGGCATCAAAAACAACCGTGTTAGTTCCATGTTTTACCAACCGAGTGATATCGACATTCTTTCCAGGACCGAAAAAATTGTCCACTGCCGTACCGTTTACTTTTG